>CAJBMR010000263.1 GCA_903954205.1 uncultured bacterium
CAGCGTCGACAACGGGCGGAATCCAGGACGGTGCCTCCCCTAGGGTGTCGGGATGAGTGCGCAGGCCCCCCTGTCCCCCGAGGAGGCGGCACGATTCGCCGCCAATGCCGAGGCCATCATCGACAACGTCGCGGGCTTCATCCAGGGCAAGCGCGAGGTCATCTCCCTCGCCGTGACCTGCCTGCTGGCCGAGGGGCACCTGCTCCTCGAGGACGTGCCCGGTGTCGGCAAGACCTCGCTCGCCCGCAGCATCGCCGCGACGCTGGGTATGTCGTGGCATCGCATCCAGTTCACGCCCGACCTGCTGCCCAGTGACGTCACCGGGGTATCGATCTTCCATCAGGGCTCGGGCACCTTCGAGTTTCACCAGGGTCCTGTCTTCGCCCATGTCGTCCTAGCCGACGAGATCAACCGCGCCTCCCCGCGCACACAGTCGGCTCTTCTCGAGGTGATGGAGGAGCGCACCGTCACCGTCGACGGCGTCACGCACCAGGTGCCGCGCCCCTTCATCGTGCTCGCGACGCAGAACCCCATCGAGATGGACGGCACCTTCCCGCTTCCGGAGGCGCAGCTCGACCGCTTCCTCATGTCCGTCTCGATTGGCTATCCCGACCTCGAGTCCGAAGTGCAGGTGCTCGCCAATAGTCACCGCGGCCTGAGCGTCGATGAGCTTGCGCCGGTCGGCGGTGCCGATGACGTGCGCCGCATGGTCGCCCTCGCTCGCAGCGTGCATGTCGACCACTCCGTCATGGAGTACGTCGTGCGGCTGGTCTCAGCCACGCGCACCACCCCGGGCGTGCGCCTGGGAGCGAGCCCGCGCGGCAGTGTCGGGCTGCTGCGCGCAGCCCAGGTGGCCGCTGCGATGGCGGGACGCACCTATGTCTCGCCCGTCGACGTACAGCGTCTCGCCGTGCCCGTGCTGGCCCACCGCCTCGTGCTCGCCGATGTGGAAGCCGACACGGACGTGCGTGCCCAGGTGATCGAGCAGGTTGTCGCAGGAGTGCCGGTCGGGTGAGCGCTCGGCTCACTGCCCGCGGCTGGGGTGCCCTCGTCGTCGTCGTCGCCTCGGCGACCCTCGGGCTTGCCCTCGGCTATCCCGAGGGCGTCGGGCTGGCAGTCGGTGCGCTGCTCCTCCTCATCGTGTCCTTCTTCCTCATCTCCGGCGGCGGCCCCGCCTTTGCCCTCGCGCTCGCACCTCCTCGCGTCGAGCGCCTATCCGACACGGTCGTGCGGGTCGATGTCGAAGCCGCGCGGGCTCATCGGCGGGGACTGCGCCTGAGGGGCACCGACTCATCCCATCCGGTGGTGTGGGATGCCACCGGCGTGCACGCCGATATCCCCGTGCCCACGCATCGACGCGGTCCGGTTAGTCTCGGCCCCTGGGTGCTCGAGCGCGTCGACCCCTGGGGTCTCATGCGCCGACGCGTCGGCGAGGTCGAGGGCGTGGCCCTGCTCGTCGTGCCCCGCGTCCGCCCCGTCTCTCTCGCCGCGCTCCCTTCGGCGCTCGCCGATTTTGGGGGTTCGGCGGAGATGGGCACGACGACCTTCGCCACGCTCCGCGAATACGTCATCGGCGACGAACTCCGTCACGTGCACTGGCGTTCCTCGGCTAAGACCGGCAAGTTGATGATGCGCCAGTACGTCGATGTCACGCGCCCGCGCATCACGCTCGTGCTCGTCGCGGAGGAGCGCGCCTACACCTCGGCTGATGAATTCGAAGAGGCCGTCGACTTCATCGCCTCGCTCGCCGCCGTGGCCTCGTCATCCGGGCTCGACGTCGAGGTGGTGACGACATCGGGGGAGCGAGCATCCCACGGCGGCGGTCGCTCCACCGCAGTCCTCGACCTCCTTGCCCTCGTTGAGCGCGGCGCATCAGGGGTCGACACACGCCTACTGCGATCGAATCGCGCCACGACCATCGTCGTGCGCGGCCAGGGCGTGCTGGGCTGGTGGGACCGCATCCCTGCCATGTCGGTGATGCGGCCATGAGCACCACTCGCGTGCACGCACGCCCGCGCGAACAGGTGGCTCCGACTCGGCCGGCGGGCCAGCGCTGGGGTCTCGGTGTGGTCGCGGCACTTCCGGCCCTGCTGGTCGCACTGGCAATGCCGCTCATCATCGAAGGAAGCCTCACCGGATTCGTCTTCGCGCCCCTGGTCATCGCCGTCATGGCGGTGTCTATCGCGCTCGGGCGCTGGGCCGGACTCGGCGTAGCCCTGCTGGGCGTCTTCATCGGCATCCTCGTGGGTCCCGGCGGCTACGCCCCCGAGTCGGTGCTCGTGAGCGCGATGCTGAGCGGCTCCATTCTCATCGGCACATGGCTCGGGCAGGTGCTCGTGCTCGGTCCGCGCCCGGCATCCGCCGCGCTGCCCGCACTCGGTCTGTTGTCGGGGGCACTCGCCGCAGGCATGACCGGCTCGGTGGAGGCCGGTGTGCTCACCGCCTTCACGGGGCTCGCGCTCGCCCTGCTCCTCATCCTGCTCGGGCCCTGGAACGGTGAGGGTGCGGTGCGACCCGCGCGCTGGGCCGAGGTCCTCACCGTGCTCACCATCACCGTGGCCGCCCTCGCGACGTACGCCGTCTCGGTCTCCCTGCCGCACCAGGTGCCCCGCACACTCGACCTTTTCTCCTCCACCACACCGGAGTCGCGCACCGACGGTGGAGTCCCCGACCCCTTCCTCGTCGCTGCGCGGTGGCAGCTCGATCCCGCCGAGGCGGGGCGCGTGCTCTTCACCGCGTCGACGAGCCCGGACTCTCCACTCAATCGGCCCACCTGGGCGACCTTCGCGACGTACAACGGCATCGCGTGGCTCAGCCCGCCCACCTACGGCGTCGCCGGCGACGACATCCCACCTGAGGAAGCCGGCGCACCGCAGGAGACCTATTCCGCGAGCACGCGCGTCACCGTCGGCGTCGGTATGCCGGGGCAATGGGTGCCCGTGCCCCAGCGCGTCGACCAGGTGCTCTCGCCGGTCGCCACGCGCGCAGACCCCGCGACCGGGATCGTCGCCGCAATCTCGTCCCCCATCGACTATTCCTTCGACATCCGCTACTCCCTCGCCGTCGCAGACCGCGAGACCGTGCGTGCTGCGGAGCCAGGGCTGGGCACCGACCTCGACCCAGCCGTGGCGATCCCCGGGCCACTTACCGGCACAGTGGCGGCGCTCGCCGACCTGGTGGCGGAGGAAGCCGACGGCACCTGGGAGCGGCTCACGCTGCTCAGCGAGAAGCTGCGCGATCCGCGCTACGCATCAGCACCACCGCAGGCTCTCGCTGCGGGACCACCCGACCGCTCCTACGCCGGCCTCGACCGAGTACTCGCGGAGGGCGTGGGATTCCAGGAGCAGTACGCCGCGATCTGGGCGCTGATCGCGCGCTCGTGGGGTGTGCCCACGCGCATCGCCATCGGCTTCCCGCCCGCCGCAGAGGAACCAGCGCAGGAATCAGCGGACGGCGTGCGCACGGTGCTCGCCTCCGAGACGAGCATCTGGCCTGAAGCGCGACTCGACGGACTCGGCTGGGTCGCCTTCCAGCCAAGCCCGCAGGATGTCGCCGCCGAGCGCCCCGCGGTGGTGCGCCCGCTGACCCCCGACGAGGTGCCGCAGCAGCCGGAGCCCGATCCCACGCCGTCGCCATCGGGCAGCGGATCCGACGACGCCTCGGGTGGCGATGCCGCAAATGGCGGCTCTGAAGCGCAGGAGAGTGCGCCGATCCCCTGGCTGTTGATCGTCCCCATCCTCGTCGTACTACTCGCACTCGCATGGGTCGTCTACGTCGCCCTGCGTCGACGCGCGATCCGGCGTCGCCTGCACGACAGCGGCAATCCGCGGGCTGACGTGGCCGGTGCGTGGCAGTGGGCGCGACTCCTCCTCGCCGAGTCCTGGCTACCGCTTCCGCTGTCCTATGCGCCCGCGCCCGATGCGGCGTACCCCCCGGATCTGCCCGACGACGTGCAGGGGCACGTGGTCACGCTTGCGCGCCTGGCGGGGCCAGCCCTCTACGGCCCCGGGCCCGTCGATCCGGCGATCGCCGCGGAGGCGTGGCACACGGCTGACCAGATCGATCGCTCCGTGCGCAAGGCCACGGGCTGGCGCGGGGCCATACGGCGGCTGGTCACCCCACTCGACCCGCATCGCACCACGGCCCCCGGGCTCATGGCGGCAGGACGTACGCTCCGGGCATGACCTCGGATCCGGCACTCAGGACGACGTTCGCCTTCGGCACCTATCTCACACCCGACGAGCGCAGGGACCGAGGCAAGGCCGCGCGTAACGCGATGCCCCGCAAGGCTCAGGGCGTCTATGAGCCCGCCGCCGATCGTCCGGACCCCATCTCGCTGCTCGAAGAGCAGGAGAAGTCGCGCATGCCGGCCCTGCTACCCCTGCGCCACGAACGCATGGGCGCGAGCGCCTTCACCTTCTATCGCGGGACCGCGATCATCATGGCGAGTGACCTAGGCGCCCAGCCGTCAAGCGGACTTCAGGTCCAGCTCTGCGGCGACGCCCACCTGTCGAACTTCGGCCTCTTCGCCGCACCGGATCGCGTGCCCGTCTTCGATGTCAACGACTTCGATGAGACCAATCCCGGGCCCTTCGAGTGGGATGTCAAGCGGCTGGCCGCATCCTTCGTGCTCGCGGCCCGCGACAACGGGTTTGCCGACGACGTGATTGCTGACGCGGCGCTGGCCAGTGCACGTCAATACCGACTCTCCATGGCGGAGTACGCCGCCATGAAGGAGATCGACATCTGGTACGACCGCGTCGACGCCTCCGTGATGGAGTCCTGGGGTCAGCGCACGGGCGGCAAGACCGGGGAGAAGGCCGTGCGGCGCTCGGTCGCCAAGGCCCAGGCCCGCACCGCATGGACCGCTGTGCGCAAGCTCACCACCGTCGTGGACGGCCGCCGTGAATTCGTCGATGAGCCACCACTGATCGTGCGGGTGCCCGAAGACACCATGGCGCGGACCCTCATCACCAGCTCCCTGGCGGGCTATCTCGAGAGCCTGGCGCCGGATCGTCGTGCCCTGTTCGAGCGCTACGAGGTCATCGATCTGGGTCACAAGGTGGTCGGCGTGGGCAGTGTGGGTCTGCTCGCCTGGGTGCTCCTGCTGCAGGGCCGCGATTCTGAAGACGTCCTCACCCTCCAGTTGAAGCAGGCGCAGCACTCTGTGTTGGAGCCCTACAGCGTTCCATCGGCGTACGCACAGATGGGTGAGCGCGTCGTCGAAGGACAGCGGCTCATGCAGGCGGCAAGTGATTCCTTCCTCGGCTGGGTGACGGGCAAGTTGGGCCGGGAGTACTACGTCCGACAGTTGCGTGACATGAAGTGGTCGCCGGATCCGTCCGGGTTCACCCCGGCGAGCATGTCGTCGTTCGCCGAACTGTGTGGTCATGTGCTCGCACGTGCCCATGCGCGCACGGGCGATGCGATCGCCATCTCCGCCTATCTGGGCGGATCCACGGTCTTCGACGAGGCCATTCGCACCTTCGCTCTCCGCTACGCCGATCAGGTTTCCAGTGATTACGCTGCCTTCACTGCGGCGATCGCATCAGGCCGGCTGGCCAGCGGGGCCGTCGAGGGGGACGCCGAGCACTTCAGGGAGATCATGCGCAACCCCATGGCTGCTCATGCAGCCATCACGGCGCGAGCCACGTCCTAGGCTTTGCGTATGGACGCCGACGTCATCGTCATCGGAGCAGGGGCCGCCGGCTCGTCCACGGCCTGGCACCTTGCCCGGCGGGGGCACGAGGTCGTGGTTCTTGAGAGGTTTCCCCGCGGACACGCGTGGGGATCCTCGCATGGCTCGACACGCATCTTCCGCGTCGCTTATCGCGAGCCGCTCTACTCACGTTTGGCGGCCGCGGCGATCCCGATGTGGCGGGAGCTCGAGCAAGAGTCGGGCGAGACGCTCCTGGAGCAGACGGGGCAGCTCGACCATGGCTTCGCCGGAGCGATCGACGAGATCGAGGCGACCCTGCGTGCGGGCGATTGGGCATTCGATCGCCTCACACCAGACCAGGCGCGCGAGCGCTGGCCCGGCATGAACTTCGACGAGACCGTCATCTACTCACCCGACGGCGGCCGGATCTTCGCGGATCGCACCATCGAGGCACTCTTGAATCTTGCGGAAGGAGCGGGTGCTCAACTGCGCTTCGAGGACCCGGCTCTGGCACTGGAGCCGGTGGCAGGGGGAGTGCGGGTCGTCACGGCGACGGGTGCCGTCACGGCGCGCGCGGCGGTGGTCTCCGCCGGCGGGTGGCTCCCTGGGCTCGCTGGGCTCGATGACTTCGGCATCAGGCTTCCCCGGCTTCAGGTCACCGCGCAGGCACCGGTCCACTTCGGTATTCGCCCGGGCTTCGCCTTCCCGTCGTACGTGCATCACGAGGGCTCCGATGCCACCAATCACACCTTCGCCTACGGCGCCTACGGCCTGGAGTCGCCGGGCGAAGGCGTCAAGGTCGGCCTCGACACCATGGATGTGATCAGCGATCTCGAGGCGCGCACTCTCGATGTGCCGGACTCGGCGATCGAGGCCGCGGCCGACTATGCCCGGCGTTGGCTGCCGGGGGCGGACACCGACGTCGCCTCTGCTGCCTCGTGCTTGTTCACCATGACCGATGACAGCAACTTCATCCTCGACCGCCGCGGCCCGGTGGTGATCATGTCGCCCTGCTCCGGCCACGGATTCAAGTTCACGCCGATCCTTGGGGCGATCGGCGCGGATCTCGTTGAGGGTGCGGCCACATGGGCTCCTGAGTGGCGACTGCCTGCTTGAGGGTTGGTCCTAGGACCCGGGTGTCACTCCGGGGATGAGATTGATGGCGCGACTCAATGTCACCACGATGGTGACGACCGCCGTCGACGACTGGATGATGAAGAGCACCTTGACCCGGTGCGAGAGAGGCATCGTGTCCGTCGGGCTGAAGG
>CAJBMR010000264.1 GCA_903954205.1 uncultured bacterium
ACCGATCACCTCGACGGCGTCCTCTTCATCGATCGCCTCGACGCTGAGACGCGCAAGGAGGCCATGAAGGCCATCCGCGAGGCCGAGTGGTTCGGTGAGTCCGCTCCGGAGGTGCGCTTCAGCCCCCACACCGTTTCTGCCAAGTGGCTGTGACCGCATGCGCCTGGTCTTCGCCGGCACCCCCGAGGTGGCTCTGCCGAGCCTGGAGGCTCTGACCGCGTCGCGGCACGAGGTCGTCGCCGTGCTCACGCGGCCACCCGCACCCGCGGGCCGCGGTCGTGCTCCGCGGCCCAGTGCCGTGCACGTGCGTGCCGATGAGATGGGCCTGCCCGTCTTCACGCCTTCGAGCCTGCGGGATCCTGATGCGCTCGCGCCGCTCGCCGACCTCGCACCGGACTGCTGCCCCGTGGTCGCATACGGCGCACTCCTCCCACCGGCCGCGCTCGCGATCCCCGCGCACGGATGGATCAACCTCCACTTCTCACTGCTCCCGCGATGGCGCGGTGCTGCACCTGTGCAGCACGCCATCCGGGCAGGTGACACCGAGACGGGATCCACGACCTTCCGCATCGACGAGGGCTTGGACACGGGACCGATCCTGTTCCAAGAGACCACGCGCATCGGTGATCGCGAGACGAGTGGCGAACTGCTCGAGCGCATGGCCGGGTCTGGCGCCGCGCTGCTCGTGGCGACACTGGACGCACTCGAGGACGGCACTCTGGTTGCGCGGCCGCAGGCTGACAAGGGCATCACGCTGGCGCCCCGCATCGAGGTCGATGACGCGCGCATCGATTGGCTTCAGCCCGCCGCGCACGTGGATGGACTCATCCGCGCATCCACCCCGGCCCCCGGCGCCTGGACGATGCGCGCGGACTCGCGCGTGCGTCTTGCTCCCGTCGAGGTCACGGACACGACCGACCTCGCACCGGGCGAGATCCGGGCCGGCAAGCGCGAGGTCCTCGTGGGCACCGGGAGCACGGCGGTGCGACTAGGAGAGGTGATCGCGCAGGGCAAGCGCGCGATGAGCGCGGCGGACTGGGCGCGAGGGGTGCGCCTGCAGCCCGGCGAGGCGTTCGCGTGACGCGTGAGCCCCAGCCGGGAGCGAAGCGCACGCGCGCGCCGCACGGGCGCAGGCGCACGGCACGTGGTGCGGCGTACGACCTGCTGCACGCCGTGCACGTCGACGACGCCTACGCCAACATCGCCATGCCGGAGATCCTCTCCCGCGCCGGCCTCTCGACACGTGACGCAGCCCTGGCGACCGAGCTCGCCTACGGCACCCTGCGGTGGCAGGGGCTCTACGACGCGATCCTCGCCGAGTGCGTCGATCGGCCCCTGGATGAGCTCGATGGGCGATTGCTCGACGTGCTTCGACTCGGCACGCACCAGATCGTCAACATGCGCATCCCTGCGCACGCTGCGGTGGGCGAGACGGTGGCCCTGGCGCGCAATGTCGTTGGCGAGGGACCCGCACGGTTGGCCAACGCCGTGCTGAGACGTGTGAGCGAAGGCGGTGATCTCGAGGCCTGGAGGGCGCGCGTCGCCGCGGGACCCGAGGCACTGGCCCTGGCCACGTCGCACCCGAGGTGGATCGTGACCGCGCTGGGCGAGGCACTGGCCAGGCATCGGGGTGCGCCGGATCCCGAGGGCCTGCGGGCACTTCTCGATGCCGACAACGCCCCTGTTCGCCCCTCACTGGTGGCGCGGCGCATGCCCGTGGACGAGCTGCTGGCCCTTCCCGGGGTGGAGGCAGGACGGTGGTCACCGCTCGCTGCCACCCTTGCTGCGGGCAAGCCCGACGACCTCGCGGCGGTGCGCGATGGCCGCGCAGGAGTGCAGGACGAGGGCAGCCAACTCGTCGCCCTGGCTCTGGTGAATGCGCCCATCGAAGGGCCGGATGCCACCTGGGTCGATCTGGCTGCAGGGCCGGGAGGCAAGGCGGCACTCCTCGCGCGTGCTGCTCGCGCACGCGATGCCCATCTCATCTGTGTCGAGCCCCACGCCCACCGCGCCGAACTCGTGCGCCATTCACTCGGCCCGGGATCCCATGAGGTCCTCGTGGCAGACGGGCGGGAGGCGATCGCGCCCGCGTCGGCCGATCGGGTCCTTCTCGACGCGCCGTGCACGGGGATTGGCGCACTGCGCCGCCGTCCGGAGGCGCGGTGGCGACGCAGCCCCCAGGACCTCGCGACGCTCGGCCCCCTCCAGCGCGGACTCCTCAACGCGGCCATCGACGCCGCCCGTCCGGGTGGCGTCATCGCCTACTCCACGTGCTCACCGCACGTGGCCGAGACCGATCTCGTCGTCGAGGACATCCTGCGCAAGCGATCGGATGTCGAGCTCATCGACGCGAGGCCGCTGCTTCCCGGGGTCCCCGACCTCGGGCCCGGACCCGCCGTACGCCTGTGGCCGCATGTCCACGGGACGGACGGGATGTACCTCGCCATGCTCCGGCGCCGCACCTGACTCGCTACCCTGCCCGTGTGGGCATCCAGATCTCCCCGAGCATCCTCTCGGCCGACTTCGCTCGGCTCGGTGAGGAGATCGCGCGCGTGCCCGATGCCGACTGGATCCATGTCGATGTCATGGACAACCACTTCGTGCCCAACCTCACGATGGGCCTGCCGGTCGTGGAGAGCCTGCTCGCGGCCACGTCGATCCCGCTCGACTGCCACCTCATGATCACCGATCCCGACCGGTGGGCTCCGGGCTACGCCGAAGCAGGCGCCCAGAGCGTGACCTTCCACGCCGAGGCCGTGCATGCACCGGTGCGACTCGCGCGCTCGCTGCGCGCCCTCGGCGCGCGTGCAGGTCTCGCGGTCAACCCCGCAACACCGATCACGCCGTACGCCGACCTCCTGCCGGACCTGGACATGCTCCTCATCATGTCGGTCGAGCCGGGATTCGGTGGCCAGCCGTTCCTCGACATGGTGTTGCCCAAGATTGAAGAGGCGCGCGAGATGGTGAGCCGCTTCGGTGGTGACATCTGGGTGCAGGTCGACGGCGGCGTGACTGAGACCACGATCGAGCGCTGCGCAGCCGCAGGGGCCGATGTCTTCGTCGCAGGATCCGCGGTCTTCGGCGCGGAGGACCCCGATCGCATGGTCCGGACCCTGCGCGCGCTCGCCACCGCCGCTTCGGGGGAGTAGCCGTGGCGGAGGCGGTGGAGCGCGAGGCCATGCACCGTGCGCTCGCGCTGGCGGCGAGCGTGACGATCCCCGACGGCCCCAACCCTCGCGTCGGATGCGTGCTGATCGATGCCCAGGGCCAGACCCTGGCGGAGGGCGTACATCGCGGCGCGGGCACCGCGCATGCGGAGGTCGACGCACTCTCGCAGGCGGGTGCTGCCGCCCGGGGGGCCACCGCGGTGGTCACCCTTGAGCCGTGCAACCACACCGGTCGCACAGGGCCGTGCAGTGAGGCGCTCATCGACGCGGGTGTCGCGCGCGTGGTCTTCGCGCAGGCGGATCCGCATGCGCTCGCGTCCGGCGGCGCCGACCGCTTGCGAGCCGCCGGCATCGACGTACACGGCGGCCTGCTCGCTGATGAAGCCTCGGCTCTCAATGAGGCCTGGACTCACGCGGTCACCCATGGTCGCCCCTTCGTCACATGGAAGGTTGCGGCCACTTTGGACGGTCGCGTCGCTGCCGCCGACGGGAGCAGTCGCTGGATCACCGGGGAGGCCGCGCGCACCGAGGTGCATCGCCTGCGTGAGCGCTGCGATGCCATCGCCGTCGGGACAGGCACGATCAAGGTTGACGATCCGCACCTCACGGCGCGCCAGGCCGATGGCACCCTCGCCGCATCCCAGCCCCTGCGCGTCGTCGTCGGAATGAGCGACATTGCCGCCGGTGCGCGCGTGGTCGACTCCGCTGCGCCCACCCTTCACCTGCGCACCCGCGATCCCGCGGAGGTCCTCGATGCCCTCGCCCAGCGCGAGGTCCGGCACCTGCTCCTCGAGGGCGGCCCGCGGCTCGCCGCAGCCTTCCTCGCGGCCGGGGCTGTCGACGAGGTGGTCTGGTACGTCGCTCCTGTGCTCCTGGGGTCGGGCAGCCCGGCTGTCGCCGACCTCGGTGTGGCCACGCTGGGCAATGCCCTGCGCCTCAGGGATGTGCGTGTCGAGCAGGTGGGCGAGGATGCGAGGATCAGCGGTCGCATCTGACGAGGAGGCTCCTGTGTTCACCGGCATCGTCGAGGAGGCGGGCGAGATCACCGAGGTGGTCCACCTGCCTGAAGAGGCGCTGCGCCTCGTCGTGCGCGGGCCCGTGGTGACCGAGGGCACCGGGCATGGCGACTCCATCGCCGTCAACGGCGTATGCCTCACGGTGACGGACCTCGGTGCCGAGACCTTCTCCGCCGATGTCATGCGTGAGACGCTCGTGCGCAGTTCGCTGCGCGATGCGCATCCCGGTCTTCGCGTCAACCTGGAGCGGGCCATGATGCCGACGTCGCGTCTGGGTGGCCACATCGTCCAGGGTCACGTCGACGGCACGGCCACCCTCGTCTCGCGAACCCACTCGGAGCACTGGGATGTCCTGCGCTTCGCGCCACCACCGGCTCTGTCGCGCTACATCGTCGACAAGGGGTCCATCGCCATCGACGGTGTCTCGCTCACGGTGTCGGGGGTCGATCCGGCGGGCGAGTGGTTCGAGGTCTCGCTCATCCCCACCACGCTGGCCCTGACGACACTCGGAGATCGCGAGGCGGGCGACATTGTCAATCTGGAGGCAGACGTCATCGCGAAGTACGTCGAGGGGCTCGTGCGTGCGGGAGGCAGCGATGACTGATTCCCCGGGCGGCCTCGAGGCGGCCACGGCCGCGTTGGCCGCCGGTCGCATGGTCGTGGTCGTGGATGACGGCGATGAACTCCTGGGAGAGCCCGGCGGCGGCGATCTCGTCGTTGCGGGAGCCCGGGCGGACGCGGCGCTCGTCGCCTTTCTCTCCCGGCACGGCTCAGGATGCGAGCAGGCGGCTGTCTCCACAGAGGTTCTCGATCGGCTTGATCTGCCCCCCATGGCGCTCGCCGTCGACGGTCGCCCGTCGGCGGCCGCCGTGACCGTCGATGCGCGCGGCGTTGCGAGCGGTGGAGTAACCGCCGAGGACCGAGCGCTCACACTGCGCGTGCTGGCCGACCCGGCCACGCGCCCTGTGGATCTCGTGCGCCCAGGCCATGTCGCACCTGTGCGCGCGGTCGCGGGTGGGGTGCTTCGGCGTCCGGGACGTCCGGAGGCTGCCGTCGACCTCGCCGTTCTTGCAGGTCAGGAGCCGGT
This sequence comes from uncultured bacterium, assembly GCA_903954205.1. GTDB lineage: Bacteria > Actinomycetota > Actinomycetes > S36-B12 > S36-B12 > Mxb001. The sequence continues at coordinate 5,271 of CAJBMR010000264.1, forward strand.
GGCCCTGCGCGTCGAGCTCGCCTCGGACGCAGGGGACATGCTCAGTCCTGGTGAGGCGCGCACCTTCGCCCAGGATCACGGACTCGCGTGCGTGGCCATCAGCGAGCTCATTGCTCACCGACGTCGCGGCGAACGTCACGTGGAGCGCGGCGCAGAGGCTCCGCTCACCACCGACTTCGGGACCTTCCGCGCGATCGACTACCGCAATCGCCTTGATGGAATCGGCCATGTGGCCCTGGTCGCCGGAGACATCGGCGACGGGGAGAGTGTTCTCGTGCGCGTGCACTCCGAGTGCCTCACGGGCGACATCCTGGGTTCCCTACGCTGCGACTGCGGGGCTCAGCTGCAGGCGGCGATGGTGGCCGTTGCACAAGAGGGCCGCGGTGTTGTGCTCTACCTGCGCGGCCACGAGGGTCGAGGCATCGGCCTGCTCCACAAGCTCCAGGCCTATCAGCTACAGGACACCGGACGCGACACCGTCGACGCCAACCTCGATCTCGGCCTGCCCGCAGACGCGCGTGATTACGGCATCGGCGCGCAGATCCTCACCGATCTCGGAGTCCGATCCATGCGACTCCTGAGCAACAATCCGGCCAAGCGTGCCGGGCTGGAGGGATACGGCCTCTCCATCTCCGAGCGCGTGCCGCTGGTCGTGACCCCCAATGAGCACAATGCTCGCTATCTGGCGACGAAGGCCGACCGCATGGGTCACGACTACGACGACGCCCAAGAGAGCGGGGCAGGCGCATGAGCGGCACCGGTGCGGCACGCATGAGCACGACGGGGGCTGACGGCATGCGCGTGGACGTTGTCGCATCCTCCTGGCACGACGGGGTCATGTCGGGACTCATCTCGGGAGCCGAGGCCGTTCTGCGGGAAGCCGGTTGCGACTGGCGCCTGCATCGGGTGCCCGGGGCATTCGAACTCCCCGTCGTCTCCGCGGCCTGTGCCCGCTCGGGCGTCGAGGCGGTTGTGGCGCTCGGCGTTGTCATCCGCGGAGGCACCCCTCACTTCGACTACGTCTGCGATGCGGCCACCTCAGGTCTCACCCGGGTCTCGCTCGACACCGGTGTGCCCGTGGGATTCGGGCTCCTCACCTGTGACGACGAGGCGCAGGCGCTGGATCGAGCCGGGCTCCAGGGATCTCGCGAGGACAAGGGCCGGGAGGCGGCTGAGGCAGCCGTGGCGACCGCGCTTCTCCTGCGCAGCCTGCGCACGCCCTAGGCTGAGGCCTATGAAGACGTTCGACGCTCTCTACGCCGAGCTCAAGGAGAAGGCGGCCTTCGCCGGTGGCGAAGGCAACACTCGCCGCCTTCTCGACGAGGGCGTGCATGCGATCGGGAAGAAGGTCGTGGAGGAGGCCGCGGAGGCGTGGATGGCGGCCGAGCACGAGAGTCGCGAACGCACCGCAGAAGAAATCGCCCAGTTGCTCTACCACGCACAGGTCCTCATGATCGCGTCCGGCGTGACCCTCGCTGACGTCTACGAGCGGCTCTGACGTGCTGCGCGTCGCACTGCCCAACAAGGGCCAGCTCGCCGATCCCGCCCGCGAGATGCTGCGCGAGGCGGGCTACCTGCCTGCATCAGCGGCCCGCGACCTCGTCGTCCAGGACCCGGACAACGACGTGGAGTTCTTCTTCCTGCGCCCCAAGGACATCGCCGTCTACGTAGGCGCGGGCACCCTCGATGTGGGCATCACCGGGCGCGACATGCTGCTTGACTCCGGCGCGGACGCCGAGGAGCTCGTGGCCCTCGGATTCGGTGGCTCTACCTTTCGCCTCGCCGCACCCGCCGGCACGGCCGGTCGGGTCGACGACCTTGCAGGGCTGCGCATCGCCACGTCCTACCCCGGTGTCCTGGCGGCCTATCTCGCCCGGGCGGGCATCGAGGCGCGCATCGTGCGGCTCGATGGTGCGGTGGAGAACGCCGTGCGCTTGGGTGTGGCCGATGCCGTCGCGGATGTCGTCGCCACAGGCACCACGTTGCGGCAGGCCGGGCTCGAGGTCCTCGGTGACCCGATCCTGGTGAGCGAGGCCCTCGTCGTGCGTCGCCGTCAGGCGCCGCCGGACCCTGCAGTTGAGACCTTCGTGCGCCGCCTACACGGCGTCATGGTGGCGCGGTCGTATGTCCTGGTCGACTACGACATCCGCGCCAACCAGGTGGATGCGGCCTGCGAGATCACCCCCGGGTTCGAGTCGCCCACCATCTCGTCACTGCACGATCCCGCATGGGTCGCGGTGCGCGCGATGGTCCCGCGCCGTGACGTGCACCGAGTGATGGACGAGCTCTACGACCTCGGGGCGCGCGGGATCCTCGTCACGGCGATTCACGCCAGTCGACTGTGAGCGAGGATCTCGGCGGAGGGCGGCGTATCGAAACGCCGGACCAGTTCTCGGGCGACGACGGTCGCGCCGATCCGCGCTGGGACGCGGCGTACTCCGATCCCGGGCTCGTCGAAGAGTTGCTCAGGGCTGGTGTGCGACTGCTGGTGCCGATCGTCGCCGTACTCGATGAGGCGGATGAGGAGACGGGGGCGGACAAGTCCAGTCACATGGCGAGTGTGAGCATCGTCCAGCCGGACGGGCGCCGCGGAATGCTCGCCTTCACCGGGATCGAGACGCTTGCGATGTGGGATCCGGACGCGCGTCCGGTGCCGGTGACCTCGCACCAGGTGGCAGCGGCGGCACTCGAAGAGGGTGCCGACGGCGTACTCGTGGATATCGCGGGGCCTGTGCGCTTCGCGATCGATGGGCAACTGCTCGAGGACTTGGCACAGAGCTCCAGCCTCGGCACCTGAGTTGCGCCTGGGTCGCCGTCGGCTGGTCCGCCCCACCGGTCCATGTCCGTTGCTCAGTGTGCGGACCCGCTCAGTGGGCACCTAGTCGCATCGACACGGGGCCGGTGAGGCGCTCGCCGGGGCCTTCGCCTGGAGGATCGGGGATCACCGACGCCTCACGGAACGCACGCTGCAAGGTGGTGAGTCCGTCTCTCAGCGGAGCGGCGTGCTGCGACCCGAGATCGGGGGCCGCCGCCGTGATCATGCCGGCCAGAGCCGTGATGAGGATCCGGGCCTCCGCCAGGTCGATCTCCGACTCGGCGTCGGGGCCGTCTCCCAGCCCGCAGCGGATCGCTGCTGCCGTCATGAGGTGCACCGCGAGGGTGGAGACCACCTCGACGGCGGGCACTTCGGCGAGGTCGCGGGCGGCGGTGTCATCGGCGGCTGAGGTCACGGCGGCTGTCTCATCATCGGCGGCTGAGGTCACCGCCCCAGCCTGCCAGGAGAACGGTGCTCGCTGGCTATGCCCCCGCCCGACTCCCACCAGGGACCCGATGCCCCCACCCGACGCCCCCGCCCGGCTCAGACGATGCCCCCGCCCGACGCCCCGCCCGGCTCAGACGATGCCCCCGCCCGACGCCCCCGCCCGGCTCAGACGATGCCCCCGCCCGGCTCCCACCAGGGAAACGACGCTTCGGGACACGTGGGCGCCCGGATAGGTGTCCCGAAGCGTCGTTTCCCGGCAGGTGACACCGCCGCTCGCGCTCGGGGCCAGGGGCTGGCCTGCGGGCCGGCGGGGCGAGCGCCCTCCTGAGACTGGTACTCTGGCGCCGTTCGGCTGCCCCGTGCAGCCCGCGAAGCGGAACTCGGTTCCCACCTGCCGCCCTCGGGTGTCAGGTCACCACGGCCCCACTGTGGGCCGTGTCGTGCCGAGCCCTCGCGTCGAGGGCATCCCTCGAGATCAGCGCCGATGACGGTCATCGGCGAGCGACGTCGAGGAGGCGCCATCAGCGTCGAGCCCAGGATCAACGACCGGATCCGCGTCCCCGAGGTGCGACTCGTCGGACCCCAGGGTGAGCAGGTTGGCATCGTCCGCATCGAGGATGCCCTCCGCCTTGCCCAGGAGTCTGATCTCGATCTCGTCGAGGTCGCGCCCATGGCGAAGCCGCCCGTGTGCAAGATCATGGACTACGGCAAGTTCAAGTACGAAGCCGCAGTCAAGATGCGCGAGGCGCGCAAGAACCAGGCGCACACCGTCATCAAGGAGATGAAGCTCCGCCCCAAGATCGACCAGCACGACTACGACACCAAGAAGGGTCACGTCGTGCGGTTCCTCAAGGCGGGCGACAAGGTGAAGATCACGATCATGTTCCGCGGTCGCGAGCAGTCCCGTCCCGAGTTGGGTCTGAGGTTGCTGGCGAAGCTCGCGGAGGATGTGCAGGATCTCGGATTCGTCGAGGCCACTCCTAAGCAGGACGGCCGCAACATGATCATGGTGCTCGCGCCGCATCGCACCAAGACAGTCCAGACCCGGGCTATCGACACCGAGACCGTGGCCGCCGAAGCCTAAGAACGACCAGCCCGACTGGGGATAGCCCCTACCGAGAGGAAAGCAATGCCCAAGCAGAAGACCCATAGCGGAGCCAAGAAGCGATTCAAGGTGACCGGCTCGGGCAAGATCACGCACGAGCAGGCCAACCGCCGCCACCTCATGGAGGGCAAGTCCAGCCGTCGCACCCGTCGCCTCATGGCCGACGAGACCGTCAAGCCCGCCGACGTCAAGAAGGTTAAGCGCCTTCTGGCCAAGTAGTCCGCACACCCTCGAAGGAGATCCGACATGGCACGCGTGAAGAGAGCTGTTAACGCTCACAAGAAGCGCCGTGAGGTCCTGGAGCAGGCGAGCGGCTACCGCGGCCAGCGCTCCCGGCTTTACCGCAAGGCGAAGGAGCAGGTCACTCACTCGCTCGTCTACGCCTACAACGACCGCAAGGACCGCAAGGGCGACTTCCGCCGCCTGTGGATCCAGCGCATCAATGCGGCAGTCCGCGCCCGCGGCATGACCTACAACCGCTTCATCCAGGGACTCAAGGCCGCTGACGTCCAGGTGGACCGCCGCATGCTGGCGGAGATCGCCGTGAGCGATCCGCAGGCATTCGACGCCCTGGTGGAACTGGCGAAGGCTTCGCTGCCGGCAACGGCGGCCTGATCGCCCGATGCCGGCCGACCTGACGTCGACGCGCTCCGAGCGCGTCACCGAGGTCCGCCACCTGCACGACCGAAGGCACCGCGCTGAGCGCGGTGCCTTCGTCGTCGAGGGCCCCCAGGCGGTGCGCGAGGCTCTGGCCCACGGAGTCCTCGAGCTCTACCTCACGGAGCCAGCGGCTTTGCGCTACCCGGAGTTCGTCGAGGAAGCGCGGGGGAGCGGGGCCCGCATCTCCCTGGCGACCGACGAGGTCCTCGCGGCGATGTCGGAGACGCGCCAATCGCAGGGCGTCATTGCCGTCTCCCCGCTCGTCACCCGACCGCTGGCGGCGGTCACGGCGGCTGCGCGTGCGGGAGCCGGGCTGGTCGTTGTGCTCGACGCTGTGTCGGATCCCGGCAACGCCGGCACCATCCTGCGCACGGCCGATGCCATGGGTGCCGATGCGGTGATCTTCACGGAGGGATCCGTGGATCCGCACAACGGCAAGTGCGTGCGTTCGACTGCGGGTTCGATCTTCCACGTGTCCGTCACGGCAGACGCATCGGTCGACGAGACGATCGCTGCTTGTCGTGACTCCGGGTTGGCCCTTGTCACCGCTGATGCGCACGCGCACCAATCCCTCGATGTGGCAGACGCGCTTCTGCGCCAGCCGGTGGCATGGATCTTCGGCAGCGAGGCACATGGAGTGCGCGAAGAGTGGCGTGCAGCAGTGACCGGCGCCGTGCGCATCCCCATGGCGGGGCAGGCCGAAAGCCTCAACCTCGCGGCGGCCGCAGCGATCTGTCTCTACGCCACGGAACGCGCGCGTGCGGACGGTCAGGACCAAGGTCCCGCCGGGGCGGTCAGCCCCCTGGGGGAGTGACGCAGGCGACACCCGCGTGCCCTCACCGTGATCCCGACCGACCTGAGAGACAATGGTGGGGCCAAAGATGGGGATCGCCAGGAGAGGTGTCGTATGAGTTACGCCAAGCTGCCTGAGCTCGAGGAGACCGGCTACGTCGTCCTGGAGTCCTACGACCAGTCGCAGGACCCCCAGGAGTGGCTTGATATCGAGTTCGTCGACTGGAAGTCCTCCGGTGAGACGCGCTTCGCGCCGCTCGCCTCGGCGTACGGCGACCTGGAGTGCAATGGCTTCTGGCACCACAATCCGCCCAAGACCGACAAGGACGGTGTGTGGGTCGACGCCAACGTCGCCCGTGCTCCGCGTATGAAGGCCCGCGCGGAGGAGCCCGGCGCCAATATCGGTCGCTGCCGCGTGATCGAACTCCAGCCCAACGAGTACGCCGATTGCATCTGGAACCTCCACCAGGACGACAACAACCGCCTGAATCCGGAGGGGACGGGCTGGATCGTGCGCGGCTTCTTCAACCTCACGAACAATCCCGACTCCTACATGATCCTGCGCGAAGACAAGGACGATCCCTCGACCGAGACGCGCATCCCGCTGCCGGCCGGCACGCAGGTGATCATCGACACCCAGCGGCTGTGGCACGCGGTGTGGCACACCGGTGATGAGCCGCGCTACTGCCTCATCACATCGTGGGAGTCCGGCCCCGAGCTGGGCGACTACATCCGGGCCCGCAAGCCGCTGAGCAAGGTCGAGAGTGCGCCCCTGGATCCGGCCGTCATCAAGGGTGCCCAGGAATCCGTTGCCCGTCGCCGGGCTGAGCGCGAGGCCAAGTCCGGCGCGATGGTCGACGTCATGAGCGAGGCCTGAGTCGGTTTCGTCCGTAGCGCCCTCCGCGGGTAGCGTGGAGGGCATCATGTCCCGCAGCCCCGCGGGCGAACCAGGAAGGTGATCGTGACCTCCGCTGCCCACGCGACGGTGTCTGAAGACGACGTCCTCGATGCCCTTGAGGCCGAGGCTATCCACGTCTATCGCGAGGTCGCCGGTGCCTTCCGTCGGCCCGTCCTGCTCTATTCGATCGGCAAGGACTCCTCGGTCCTCCTGCACCTCGCGCGCAAGGCGTTCGCGCCCGCACCGATTCCCTTCAAGGTCATGCATATCGACACCACCTGGAAGTTCCGCGAGATGATCGAGTTCCGCGAGCGCATGCGCCAGGAGCTCAACCTCGACCTCAAGGTGCAGACCAATCTGGAGGCAGTTGCCGAGGGCGTGACCCCCTTCACTCACGGCACCCACGAGTACACCCGAATCATGAAGACGGTTGCCCTGCGCCAGGGCCTCGATGAATTGCAGGCCGACTGCGCCATCGGCGGTGCACGCCGCGACGAGGAGAAGTCGCGGGCCAAGGAGCGGATCTTCTCCCTTCGTGAACCGGGCCACCGCTGGGATCCGCGCAAGCAGCGTCCGGAGTTCTGGCGCACGGCGAACACCACGTTGTCCGATGGGCAGACAATGCGTGCGTTCCCGATCAGCAACTGGACCGAGTTCGACATCTGGCGCTACATCCGCCGCGAGCAGATCCCCATTCCCGACCTGTACTTCTCGCGGGTTCGCCCCGTGGTGGAGCGTGAAGGCACGTGGATCATGGTCGACGACGACCGTATGCCCTTGCGCGAGGGTGAGGAGCCCCAGATGCGTTCGGTGCGCTTCCGCACCCTCGGCTGCTACCCGCTCTCCGGCGCCGTCGAGTCAACGGCGGCCGACCTCGACACCCTGATCGCCGAAATGCTCGAGAGCAATGTGTCCGAGCGGGCCGGCCGACTCATCGACGGAGAGGGATCCGGATCCATGGAGGCCAAGAAGGCGGAGGGCTACTTCTGATGACTGCTCTACTCGAGCGTTCGTCCGGCATCGACATCACCCCCGTTGTCCGACTCGTGACCTGTGGGTCCGTCGACGACGGCAAATCGACGTTGATCGGCCGCCTCCTCGCCGAGACCGGCTCCATCCCCGAGGACCAGTTGGAGTACGCCCGGCAGACGCGCCGCGGCGGCTCGACTATCCCGGTGGGGGAGGTCGACTTCTCACTGCTCACCGATGGCCTGGAAGCCGAGCGAGAGCAGGGGATCACGATCGATGTGGCGTACCGCCACATGTATCTACCCAGTGGGCGGCGCGTGATCATCGCCGATGCGCCGGGCCATGAGCAGTACACCCGCAACATGGCCGTCGCTGCATCCAACGCCGACGTCGCGGTGCTCCTCGTCGACGCGGCCCGCGGCGTACGCCCCCAGACCTTCCGGCACCTCACTGTCTGCGCTCTGATGGGCGTCAAGAGCATCATCATCGCCATCAACAAGATGGATCTGGTCGGCTACGAGCACGCGACCTTCGAGGAGATCTCCGGCCAGGTCAAGGCCGCCGCCGCCCGGCTGGGTCTCGATGAGGTC
>CAJBMR010000265.1 GCA_903954205.1 uncultured bacterium
ACGACGGCGCTCACGGGCGACTACGGCGACTTCGACATCCCGACGGCATACGACGTCCAGGCGCTTGTCGTGGCGGATCGCATCGCCCAGGGACACCGCGTCGTGGGTGCCAAGCTCGGTCTCACCAGCGAGGCCAAGCAGAAGCAGATGAATGTCAGCGAGCCGCTCTACGGCTGGCTCACCGACGATATGCGCATCGAGCCGGGTGAGGCCCTCGTCGTGGACCGATTCATTCAGCCGCGCGTCGAGGCTGAGATCGCTTTTCTCATCGGTGCCGATCTCGAGGGGGCCGACGTCGGCGCCGCCGACGTGCTCGCAGCGACGGCTGCCGTCATGCCGGCGATCGACGTCCTGGATTCGCGCTACGCCGGGTACTCCTTCACCCTGCCGGACGTCGTGGCGGACAACTCTTCTTCCGCAGGCTTCATCACGGGTTCGGTGCTTGTCGATCCGACCGGCATCGACCTGCGACTGCTCGGCGTCGTCCTCGAACTCAACGGCCGGGTCGTGGCCACCGCCGCTGGCGCCGCAGTCCTCGGACACCCCGCGTCGTCCGTTGCCTGGCTCGTACGGGCACTGGCTCGCCGTGGCGAGGGTCTCGCGGCCGGCATGACCGTGCTCTCAGGGGCCTGCACCGCGGCCTTCGCCGTCTCCCCCGGTGACACTGTCGTCGCCAGGATCGATCGTCTCGGCACCGTGGAGGTCCCATGCCGCTGATCCAGGTCACCATGGTCGAAGGGCGCACCACTGAGCAGAAGCATGCGCTCATCCGCAATCTCAGTGCGAGCATGTCCGAGACACTCGGGGTGCCGCTGGAGCGCATCCGCGTGGCGATCTACGAGATCAGCCCGGACGAGTGGGGCATTGGCGGGGAGCCCTTCTCCGTCGCGCGTCCCGGTGGCGTGACTCCTCCCAGCCCATGAGCCCTCCCTCGCCGGAGGTGTCCTGGACCCCGACCTTCCCGGTCGAGTCTCTGGCTAACCCACGCCGGTTCGACCACGGGTCGATCGGCGTGCTCGTGGCGATGGTCGATGGCGACCCCCGAGCGGTGTCGGCGGCCTGCCTGCACAAGGGTGCCTCGCTCGAAGGCGGGGTGTGCCGAGACGGCATCATCACGTGCCCCTCGCACTGGTGGCGGTATGACCTGCGCGACGGGGTACTCCAAGGCACCCCCGGCGCGGCACTCACCGTCTACCCTGCACGGGTGGCCGAGGGTGTGGTCGAGGTGTCACTTCCCGAGGCCCGCCAGGCTCCCTCGCTGCGAGAGACCCTGCTTGCCCACGCTCGAGGAGAGGACGTCAACGATGCCTGACTCCAAGCGTTTCCCGATTGAGGCGTTCGAGGATGTCCTGGAGGCCAATGCCCAACACGCGACGGCCTATGGCGGCAGCGACCTGACGGGCCGCGCCGCGCGAGGCCTCGCGATCGTCACCTGCATCGACTCGCGCATCGATCCGCTCTCCGTAGTCGGCATGCAGCCAGGAGACGTGAAGATCCTGCGCAATGCGGGCGCCCGGGTGACCGATGACGTGCAGCGCACGCTGCTCTTGGCCTCCTACCTCCTGGGCGTCCAGCGCATCCTCATCATGCCGCACACCGACTGTCGGATGGTGGGGTCGAGCGAGGCCGATATCCACGCGACCATCCGTGCCGCAAACGGCATCGACACCCGCAGTATTGAATTCCGCACCAGCAACGACGTGGATGCCAGCCTCGCTCTCGACGTCGTCCGCGTGCGCGCCAACCCTCTGCTGCCCGCGGGCACGCGTGTAGGCGGTGCTGTCTACGACGTGCTCTCCGGGAGACTGCGCCCGGTCGAGGTCTGAGCGGTCAGGAGTAGCGCGCCACGCGAGCTACTCGCACGTCGTAGGCCCACGCGCTCACGGCGTAATTGGGGAAGAAATCAGCCTCGAGCGCGGACCAGATCCGTCCGGCCACGTCCTCGGCA
>CAJBMR010000266.1 GCA_903954205.1 uncultured bacterium
GATGCGTGCCCAGTACCTCGACCGCATGGACATCGAGCGCGAGCGCGGCATCACCATCAAGTCCCAGGCGGTGCGCCTGCCCTATCGCGCCCAGGACGGCCGCGACTACGTCCTCAACCTCATCGACACTCCCGGACACGTCGACTTCACCTACGAGGTCTCTCGCAGCCTTGCGGCATGTGAGGGCGCGGTCCTCCTGGTCGATGCCGCCCAGGGCATCGAAGCCCAGACGCTCGCCAACCTCTACCTCGCGCTTGAGAACGATCTGCAGATCATCCCGGTGCTCAACAAGATCGACCTTCCCGCTGCCCAGCCGGAGAAGTACGCCGCGGAGCTGGCTCACATCATTGGATGCTCACCCGACGATGTCCTCAAGGTGTCGGCCAAGACGGGCGAAGGTGTCGCCGAACTCCTCGAGGAGGTCGTGCGCTTGGTGCCTCCGCCCATCGGTGACCCCTCCGCTCCCGTGCGCGCACTCATCTTCGACTCTGTCTATGACAGCTATCGCGGTGTCGTCACCTATGTCCGTGTCATCGATGGCCACGTCTCCACGCGCGAGCGCATCCAGATGATGTCCACGCGGGCCACCCATGACCTGTTGGAAATCGGCGTCATCTCACCCGAGCCGGTGCCCGCCAATGGCCTCGGCGTGGGTGAGGTCGGCTACCTCATCACCGGGGTCAAGGACGTGCGCCAGTCCCGGGTGGGCGACACCGTCACCCTGTCGCACAAGGGAGCCGTCGAAGCCCTTGGCGGCTATCGCGACCCCAAGCCCATGGTCTTCTCGGGTCTGTATCCGCTCGATGGTTCGGACTACCCGGCGCTGCGTGACGCGCTCGACAAGCTCAAGCTCAATGACGCTGCACTCGTCTACGAGCCGGAGACCTCGGTCGCGCTGGGCTTCGGCTTCCGCTGCGGATTCCTCGGACTGCTCCATCTCGAGATCGTGCGCGAGCGACTTGAGCGCGAGTTCAACCTCGACCTCATCTCGACGGCGCCCAACGTCGTCTACCGCGTCATCAAGGACGACGGGGCCGAGGTGGTCGTCACCAACCCGTCGGAGTTCCCGGTGGGCAAGGTGGCGGAGGTGCATGAGCCGGTGGTGCGTTCGACGATCCTCGCGCCGTCGGACTTCGTCGGCACGATCATGGAGCTGTGCCAGGCGCGCCGGGGCGTGCTCCTCGGGATGGACTACCTCAGTCAGGATCGGGTCGAGCTGCGCTACACCCTGCCGCTCGCTGAGATCGTCTTCGACTTCTTCGATCAGTTGAAGTCGCGCACCAAGGGCTACGCCTCCCTGGATTACGAGACCAGTGGCGAGGAGGCGGCCGACCTGGTCAAGGTCGACATCCTGCTGCACGGCGACACCGTCGATGCGTTCAGTGCAATCGTCCACAAGGACAAGGCCTACGCGTACGGCGTCGCCATGACGGCCAAACTGCGCGAGCTCATCCCGCGGCAGCAGTTTGAAGTGCCGATCCAGGCTGCCATCGGCTCACGCGTCATCGCGCGCGAGACCGTGCGCGCGATCCGCAAGGACGTGCTGGCCAAGTGCTACGGCGGCGACATCACGCGTAAGCGGAAACTGCTGGAGAAGCAGAAGGAAGGCAAGAAGCGGATGAAGATGGTGGGGCGCGTCGAGGTACCTCAGGAGGCCTTCATCGCAGCACTATCCACTGGCGAGGAGACCGCCGCCAAGAAGTGATCGTCAGCGGTCGGTGACGCTGAAGATCACGATCGTCTGGCCTCCGCTGGCCGCGGAGAACATCGTGACGACCTTGCCCTCCTTGGTCAGTGCCCACATGCCGTTGACGCCCCCCGGTGGCACGCTCGGATCGACCGACCACCCCTGATTGGCCTGCAGATCCTTGGCGTAGGCATCGACCGCGGCGGCCTGGTCGCCTTCGGCGATCATCTGCGCGGTGAGTCCTTCGGGCGTGGACGCTGCGGATGCGAGCGTGAAGCCCGGGATGAGCGTGAGGTCGGCGGGCCAGCCCTCGGGGAACTCGCCCGTGCCGATCTCGTAGCTGCCGTCGCTGGTATCGATGCGCACTTCGCCGTCCTCGCCCATGTCGACCGAGGCGCTGCCCCCGAGGGCGTCGTTGACCATGTTTTCGGCAGTCTGCTGCGAACTGCAGGCCGCAAGCGGCACAAGCAGGGCGGCAAGGGCAGCTGCAGCGAGGGCGCGCCGCATCACTTCACGAATCTGATGTTGATGGGGTAGCGGTACGCGACGCCCTGGTTGTTCTTGATGGCAGCGATCACGCAGAAGACGATCGAGAGGATCCACACCACGAGGAATACGAAGATGCCGATGACGACGAGCATGAGAACGAAACTCACCACGTAGCCAATGAGCACCGTGATCTGGAAGTTCAGTGCCTCGGTGGATTCCTTCTTGACGAACTCATTGCGCGGTCCAAAGACCAGCATGACGATGAGCGGCCCGATGAAGCCCAGGATGATGCCCGAGAGTTGGCCCAGCATGGCCCACAGGCGCGCGTCGGAGTCCGACATCGGCTGCTGGCCCACAGGGGGTGTGGGGGGTTGGGGCGGTGGAGTTGTCGACATGGTGCCTCCTTGGCCGGGCTTCAGGTGTTCCTGGGCCCAGTGTACGCCGCCTGCGGCAGCGAAGCCCGGTCATGCAGAGCACAATGACCGGGTGTTGCCCTCGTCCGTGTCGCATCCGCCACTGGGCTTCTATGTGCACGTGCCCTTCTGCGCGTCGCGCTGCGGCTACTGCGACTTCAACACCTACACGGCCGAGGAGCTGGGTGCGGGGGTGAGTCGGGCGACGTACGCCGACACCGTGATCGAGGAGATCCGGTGGGCCCGGGGACAGGTGGCGGACGACCGCCCCGTGTCCACGGTCTTCGTGGGGGGCGGCACGCCCACTCTCCTGGGTGCTCGCGACCTCGTGCGCATCCTCGAGGTGATCCGCGCGGAGTTCGGTCTCGAGGCCGGGGCGGAGGTGACGACCGAGGCCAACCCGGACTCCGTGTCGCCCGCCATGCTGGAGGAGTTGCGTGCGGGCGGGTTCACGCGCGTGTCCTTCGGAGTGCAAAGCCTGGCGCCGCATGTCCTCGCTGTCCTCGAGCGCACGCACACTCCGGGTCGATCCCTCGAGGCGATCGCCGAGGCCCGTGCGGCCGGCTTCACCCGGGTGAGTGCGGATCTCATCTACGCGACTCCCGGGGAGACAGATGCGGACCTGGAGGGTTCGCTGCAGGCGGTGCTCGACGCCGGCGTGGACCACCTGTCCGCGTATTCGCTCATCGTCGAGGACGGCACGCGACTGGCTGCGCGCGTGCGTAGGGATGAGCTGCCGGCGCCGGACGACGACGTCGCCGCCGATCGCTATCGACTGATTGACACGATGGCCTCCGCCGCGGGGTTGCAGTGGTACGAGGTGTCCAACTGGGCCCTCCCGGGTTCGGAGTGCCGGCACAACCTGGGCTACTGGAGCGACGCCGACTGGTGGGGGGCCGGCCCCGGCGCGCACGGGCACCTGGATGGGCGGCGCTGGTGGAATCTCAAGCATCCGGCGACGTATGCACGCGCGGTGGACCAGGGGGAAGCCCCGATCGCGGGCGAGGAGACGGTCGATGCCCAGGGGCGTGCGCTTGAGCGGATCATGCTCGGTATGCGCACGCGGCAGGGGATCGCGCGCGAGGGCCTGCCGGCTGAGATCGTCACGGAGTTGACGGACGAGCAGTTGATCGAGGTGGTGGGTGACCACGTCGTCCTCACGTCGAGCGGGCGTCTCCTCGCTGACGCGGTGGTGCGTCGACTCGCACCCTGAGGCGCAGGCACAGTGACGATCAGGGACGCAGGGGCCGGCCGTCAGCGTCGGTCGTGATGCCACTGCCGCCGAGGATGAGGCCGCCTTCGATGATTCCCCAGAGGCCACCGACACCGCACGTCGCAATGGTCACCAAGATTTGCAGTACGCCGATGCTGGTAAAGCCCAGGTAGAACCGATGCACACCGAATGCCCCGAGGAAGATGCCGAGCAGTCCCGCGGTGAGACGCGACTTCGCTGGCGGATCGACGTACGCAGCCCACTCGATGGGGCCCGCCGGGGGCAGGACCGGGTAGCCGGGCGGAGGGGGGCCGGGGTACGCCGGGCCGGTAGGCAGGGGGCCGCTCATGGGGGGAGCCTGCGGCTCCTCCGGCGTGGGCTGCGTCATGCGAACCTCCTTGTCAACAGGCCCCATGCTGCCCGAGGGCGTAGGATTGGCACTCGGGTAAGGGGAGTGCCAATGGCGGCGCTCGGATGCGAGGAGGTGGCGATGCTCGAGGATCGACGCCTCGCCGTGCTTCGCGCCATCGTCGAGGACTACGTCTCCACGCGCGAGCCGGTGGGCAGCAAAGCCATCGTGGAGCGCCACGCGCTCGGCGTGTCCTCGGCGACGATCCGAAATGACATGGCCTTCCTCGAGGAAGAGGGCTACATCGCTCAGCCGCACACGAGTGCTGGTCGCATCCCCACAGACTTCGGATACCGCGCGTTCGTCGACAGGCTCTCTGGAGTGAAGCCGCTGTCCTCAGCTGAACGACGTGCGATCTCAGACTTCCTCGCTGGCGCTGTCGACCTGGATGACGTCATGGCGCGGAGTGTGCGACTACTCGCACAGCTCACACGCCAGGTCGCGCTCGTGCAATATCCGTCGCTCGTCCAGTCGACTGTCCTGCACATCGAACTCGTGCGACTGAGCGAGTCACGTCTCCTCCTCGTGCTCATCGCCGACACTGGTCGCGTGGAGCAGCGCTCCATCGATCTTCCGGCCGCAATGACCGAGGACGAGGCGACCTCGCTGCGCGCCCGGCTCGTGGCCAGTGCGATCGGTGAGCGCTGCTCCGACCTCGGAGATCAGCTCACGCCGCTGGTCGATGCCGCCACTCCCGAGCTGCGACCGGCCGTCGCCGCGGTAGTGGCCAGCCTCATCGAGGCCACCGCCGACACCGTGGAGCAGCGCATCGTCCTGGGCGGCACGGCCAACCTCGCCCGCTACCGCGACTCCTTCTCGATCAGCCTCGAGCCGGTGCTCGAAGCACTCGAGGAGCAGGTCGTGCTGCTGCGACTCCTCGGCGAGGTCTCAGGTGAGGTCACCGTGCGCATCGGCCACGAGAATCCCGTCGAGGACCTTCAGGGGACGAGCCTTGTGGCGACGGGCTACGGCCGCGGTGATTCCGTGGTCGCGGGAGTGGGGGTCGTGGGACCCACGCACATGGACTACCCCGGCACGATGGCCTCGGTCCGCGCCGTGGCGCAGTACCTCAGCCAGATCCTTGACGAGAACTAGCGACGAGAGCAGACGAGACCCGACAACGTGGCCACCGACTACTACGCCCTTCTGGGCGTCTCGCGCGACGCGAGCCCCGATGAGATCAAGCGCGCTTATCGCCAGCTTGCCCGCGAGTTGCATCCTGACGTCAATCCCGACCCGGCGAGCGTGGATCGTTTCAAGGAGGTCACCGCCGCCTACGAGGTCCTCAGTGATCCCGAGAAGCGTCAGATGTACGACCTCGGCGGGGATCCCCTGCGGGCCGGGGGCGGTGGATTCGGTGCTCCTTTCAACTTCGGCGATCTCATGGACACATTCTTCGGCGGCGGACAGCGTCGCGGCCCACGTCCGCGCATGCGCCGTGGGCAAGACGCCCTCATCCGCCTTCAGGTTGACCTCGCGGAGGCGATGACCGGGGCGACGCGCGAGGTGCAGGTCGACACCGCCGTGTGCTGCGAGGCATGCCAGGGCGCGGGCACCGCCCCCGACACCCAGCCGGCGACCTGCCCCATGTGCAAGGGGCATGGCGAGATCCAAAACGTCCAGCGCTCATTCCTCGGGCAGGTGATGACCGCGCGTCCCTGCCCGCAGTGCCAGGGCTTTGGTACGACGATCCCGCACCCCTGCGTGGAGTGCGCCGGAGACGGTCGCGTGCGCACGCGCACGACGATCGGCGTGCGCATCCCGCCCGGCGTCGACACGGGCACGCGTATCCAGCTCGCGGGGCAGGGGGAGGTGGGCCCCGGTGGCGGTGAGCCCGGGGATCTCTTTGTCGAGATCGTCCAGACGGTGCATCCCGTCTTCGAGCGCCGCGGCGATGACCTCGTGTGCACCGTCGAGGTGCCCATGACAGCTGCGGCACTGGGCACCGGAATCGAACTCGAGACACTCGATGGCGTCGAGCAGGTCGAGGTGCGGCCGGGCACGCAGCCCGGCGCGGTGCTCACACTGCGCGCGCGCGGCGTACCCCATCTGCGCGGCTCAGGGCGTGGTGACCTGCACATCCAGCTCGACGTACGCACTCCCACTCGCCTCGACGACGAGCAAGAGGGGTTCCTGCGCAGTCTGGCGCGCGCTCGTGGCGAGGAGGGTGTCACCCTGCGTGCCACTGAGCAGGTCGCCGATGAGACGGGTGGGTTCTTCTCGCGCCTGCGCGGCGCCTTCAGCGGACGCTAAGACATGGCGGCGCCGGTCTTCTTCATCGATCCGGGCAGTGCCCCTGATTCTGAGGGCATCGTCTGCGTGACGGGTGAGGAAGCGCGCCACGCCACGCAGGTCATGCGCCTGCGCGCGGGGGAGCGCGTCGACCTCGTCGATGGCGAGGGCCGCCGACTCGAGGGCACGGTCCGCTCCGTCTCACGCGACCAGCTCGACGTCGAGATCGCGCGCATTACGGAGGAGCCGGACCCCGCACCACGCATCATCGTCATCCAGGCACTGGCCAAGGGTGATCGCGGCGAGCAGGCGGTGGCCGCCATGACTGAGGTGGGCGTGGACGAGATCGTGCCTTGGTCGGCCGAGCACTGCATCACTCGCTGGACCGGCGACCGCGCTCAGCGCGGGGTGAGCAAGTGGCGCGCGACGGCGCGTGCGTCGGCCAAGCAGTCACGTCGATCACGCGTGCCCGCCGTTCACGACGTGCGCACCCTGTCGGAGCTTGATGCGTGGACCGCGCAGGCCGCCCTTGTCCTCTGCCTGGACGAATCCGCCGAGGAGTCTCTCGCTGGGATCGATATCCCCGACAGTGGCGACATCGTGCTCGTCGTCGGACCGGAGGGTGGTCTCTCCGATGCCGAGCGTGCGCACCTCGTGGGACTCGGTGCCCGGCTCGCACGACTGGGTCCGACAGTGCTGCGCACCTCGACAGCCGGACCCGTCGGCGCCGCGGTGGTCCTCGCGCGGAGTCCGCGCTGGGGAGCGACCCCATGACTCGTAAGTGCATGCCAGGATGACCGCGTGACCGACTGCCTCTTCTGCCGCATCTCCACGGGTGAGATCCCGGCCGACATCGTCGCGCGCAGCGACCGCGCGCTGGCCTTCCGCGACATCCAGCCGCAGGCGCCCGTGCACGTCCTCGTGATCCCGGTGGATCACCATGCCGATGTGCCCTCCGTAGTCGAGGCTGATCCATCCCTTGCGTCCGAGATGCTCGCCCTGGCGGCGCAGGTCGCTCGGCAGGAGGGGGTTGCGGAGTCAGGGCACCGACTCGTGGCCAACACCGGTCTCGAGGGCGGCCAATCCGTGGGGCATGCCCACATCCACGTGCTGGGCGGTCGTCCGCTGGGCTGGCCTCCCGGCTGACGGTAGGATTCCCCTCACATGAGCACCTCCTCTCAGGCCACCATCACCATCCCGGCATCCCAGCCGATGGTCGCCCTCCTCGGTCCGGGCGACGAGTTGTTGCGCGTGATGGAAGCCGCCTTCCCCGACGCCGACATCCACGTGCGTGGCAATGAGGTCCGCATCGCGGGCTCAGTCGATGACGTCGGCCTCGTCGAGATCCTCGTGGCAGAGATGCTCGCCGTCCTTCGCACCGGCCAGGCACTCACCACGGAGTCCGTGGAGCGCAGCATCGCGCTGCTGCGCGCAGGCACCAGGCCCGCCGAGGTCCTCTCCACCAACATCCTCAGTTCGCGTGGCCGCACCATCCGCGCCAAGTCGCTCAACCAGAAGCGCTACGTCGAGGCGATCGACACGCACACCGTCACGTTCGGGATTGGCCCTGCGGGCACCGGCAAGACCTACCTGGCGGTTGCCAAGGCTGTGCAAGCGCTCCAGGCCAAGAAGGTCTCGCGCATCATCCTTACCCGGCCCGCGGTCGAGGCGGGGGAGCGTCTGGGCTTCCTCCCCGGCACCTTGTCGGAGAAGATCGATCCTTACCTGCGTCCGCTGTACGACGCCCTGCACGACATGCTGGATCCCGATTCCATTCCGCGCCTCATCACCGGGGGCACCATCGAGATCGCTCCGCTGGCCTACATGCGCGGGCGCACGCTCAACGACGC
>CAJBMR010000267.1 GCA_903954205.1 uncultured bacterium
ACACCCACACCGGACCCGACGTGGCAGACGCCCGGATCCACCCGCGAGGCCGCAGCCGTCATGCCCGCAGACCTGGTCGCCAGGACTGCATTGGCGGGCGCTGCCGACACGCACTGGTGGACCTTCACCGCCCCCACTGCGGGGACCTATGAGGTGCGCCTCGGCGACTTGCCATCGGCCTACCGACTCGCCGTGTCCCACCCGGGCGGGTCAACGTCGACGGGTAGTTCGGGCACGCAGGACCGTGTGCGCACAATGCAACTTGCCGCCGGAGCCCGTGTCCACATCGCGATCAGCGTGGGTTACGGCACTCCGACTCCCGATCGCGCGTACCGGCTGAGCGTGACTCCACCGGCCGTCGCCGCGGGATCGACCTGGTTTGCCCGGACGGTCCACGGGCTGTGACGGAGTAGCCTCGACGAGTGATCGACTGGTCCCTCATCTCGTGCGGGCTGCGCGGGCACATCACCTATCGGCCGGAAGAGAGCGCGTACGCCGACCGGCTGCGCGCGACAACGGTCGCGGGCGAGGCGTGGCGGTGCCTGCGATGCGGTGCCTATGTCGCCGAGGAACCGGCCGGGTCAGGGCCCGCAGACTTGGCGCCCACGCCCACGCGCGGTCGCGCACTTCGGCAGCTGATCATCCTGCGGCTGCTCGCCGTGCTGCGCGCGATCGAGGGCACGGCGTGGCTCGCCGTCGGCATCACCGCATGGTTCGTGAGCGACCGTGTGCCGGAGTTCCTCGCGGACTTAAAGCAGGCCGTGCCTGCCCTTGAGCCCGCGACCCGGACTCTGGGCTGGGACATCGACCGCTCCTGGCTTGCGAGAGGACTCGATCGCTGGTCGGAGATCAGCCCGGACACGATCATCCTGCTCGGTACGGCGATTGCCCTCCTTGGCGCTGTGAAGTGGGCCGAGGCCGTCGGCCTCTGGCTCGGCAAGCGATGGGGTGAGTACCTCGCAGCGGTGGCGACTGCCGCCTTCATCCCGCTCGAGGTGTACGAACTGATCGAGCACGTCTCGGCGTTCAAGATCGTGCTCCTCCTCATCAATGTCGCGGCCGTCGTCTGGCTGGTCTTCGCGAAGCGCCTCTTCGGAGTCCGCGGTGGCATCGCGGCCGAGCGCGCCGAGAATGAAGAAGTCTCGCTGCTGACCGTCGAGAAGGCGGCAGAGGTCAGGCCCGATCGCTGAGCCTGGGCCACGGTGGCAGACTGCGCCGCATGCCCGAGACCTATGCCCCCGATCCTGACCGCTACGACGGGCGCATGCCCTACCGCCGGTGCGGGCGCAGCGGCCTGAAGCTGCCGGCCGTCACGATCGGCTGCTGGCACAACTTCGGCGACGATACGCCGCTGCAGACCCAGCGCGAGATGCTGCAGACCGCCTTCGATCTGGGCATCACGCACTTTGATCTCGCCAACAACTATGGGCCGCCCTACGGCTCGGCAGAGATCAATGTCGGGCGCATCCTGGCCGAGGACTTCGCGGGCCTGCGCGATGAACTCGTCATCTCAAGCAAGGCGGGCTGGGACATGT
>CAJBMR010000268.1 GCA_903954205.1 uncultured bacterium
GCCAGTCGGCAAGCTCCTCGTAGGCGATGCGCCCCGGCAGGGGCAGGTGCTTGCGCACCGTGAAGTGGACGCGTGCCATGTGACCTCCCGAGTCGGCCCTAAACGTTAACCCGCGCTGACTGATCTCGCCCGTCGGGAAATTGACCGCATCCGCTGCATCCAGGAGGGGGCGCGGACACGAATACCCCTATAGCGACGGTCGTCCCGACCGCCCAACCGGAAGGCACAACATGATCCGACCCACTCTCGGTCGCGTCGGCATCGCCGCCGCTGCCCTAGCCCTGCCCCTGGGCCTGGCCGCTGTCCCGGCCCAGGCCGCCGACATGGCCACCGTCTCGGTGCTCCACGCCATCCCCGAGGGCGCCGGCGCCGACGTCGTCGACGTCTTCGCCAACGGTGACCTGCTCATCGACAACTTCACCCCGGGCACGCTCGAGACCGTCGAGGTCCCCGCGGGCACCTACGATCTCGCCGTCTTCGGCGATGGCCAGACCCCTGATGACGCCGAGCCCGTGCTCGCCGCCGAGGCCGTAGAGGTGCCCGGTGGCGTCAACGCGACCGTCACCGCCAATCTCGACGCCGACGGCGCTCCTGCGCTCAACGTCTTCGTCAACGACATCAGCGCGATGGCTGCAGGCGAGTCGCGTCTCATCGTGCGCCACATCGCTGCGGCTCCCGCCGTCGACGTGCTCGCCGACGGCACCGTGATCTTCGCCGACGTCACCAACCCCAACGAGGGCGCTGTCGTCGTGCCCGCGGGCGACTACGAGGCCTCGGTCAACCTGGCCGGCACCGACACCACCGTGCTCGGACCGGCGCCGCTGATGCTCGATGAGGGCACCGTCACGATCGCCTACGCCTGGGGCTCCGCCGAGGAGGAGAACCTCGCTCTCGCCACGCAGGTCATCACCGACCTGTCCACCGGCCCTGAGGGTGTGCCCGCCGGCGGCGGCTCCACGGAGCAGCTCCCGCTCATGGCCTTCGGTATCGCCGCGCTCGGTGCGCTCGCGATCGCCGGTGCCGGCGCCCGTCTCGCGGCCACGCGCCGCTAGGCAACGAACCTGCTGATCCGGATAGATAGGTAGGACGTGTCATGACCCGACCCCGCCCCGCACTCCTCGTGCTCGGTGCCGGCGCACTCGCGCTTGGCCTCGGCACGGTGGGTATCGCGACGGCGGGGTCGGGCATGCACGTGGAATCCGTCGGCGCCCGACCCGCGGTGACGGTGGTGGCCACGTCGCCCACGACCATCGAGGAGTACGACGTCGCGCGCGAGACGCCGACGTCGCCGTACCGCAGCCTTGCGCGAGTCGACGCCACGCAACTCCCCCGCCCCGACCGCACCCCGCGTCCGGTGGGGATCGCCATCCCCGCGATCGACGTACGCACCGACGTCGACATTGTCGGCCTCGACGAACGTGACCGAGTGCAGGTGCCCGAGGACGTCGCACGCACCGGCTGGTACCGATTCAGCGCCAAGCCGGGATCGGGCTCGGGATCGATCGTGATCGTGGGTCACGTCGACGGCATCGACCAAGGTGCCGGAGCCTTCTACGATTTGCGGGCACTGCGCCCCGGCGACACCGTCACCCTCACTCGCGCGGATGACCGCACGGTGACCTACGAGGTGGTCGCGCGCGAGATCTTCGCCAAGTCCAAGGTCCCTCTTCGCGAGCTCTTTAGCCGCAGCGGGCCCGAGCGTCTCACCCTCATCACCTGTGGTGGCGCCTTCGACCCCGCATCCCTGGAGTACACCGACAACATCGTCGTGACGGCACTCCCGGTCGACAGCGACGCCGAGATCGGCAAGACTCAATGAAGGGCGCGAGCATCGTGCGCCTCGACATGGAGCGCCTGGCGCGGAGGGGAGGCGGTCCGATCATGTCGATGGTCGAGTCCGTCGAACCAGCTGATCCGGCACGCGATGCGGACGCCGCTGATGCCCGACTAGCCGCGGCGTTCTCCACGGGTGGAGAGCCGACCTTCGCTGCGGTCTACGACCGCTGGTCACCGCTGGTCTACTCCACAGCACGCCGGGTCCTCAGGGATCCCCACGAGGCAGCCGACGTCACACAAGAGGTCTTCGTCTCCGCGTGGCGCGGACGCGCGACCTTCGACCCCGCACGGGGCAGCCTCCCCGGCTGGCTCGTCACCATCACCCGACGACGGGTCGCCGACCACCTCGAACGCCGCAGCCGGCAAGCCGAACCGACCGACACGCCCCCCGAGGACACGGGCCATGCTCCCGTCGACGAGGCGGTGGACCGTATCCTCGTGGCCGATGAGCTGGCCCGCCTCGGTGAGCCTCCCGCGACGATCTTGCGTCTGGCGTTCTTCGATCAGTTGACGCACGCGGAGATTGCCGAGAGGGTGCAGCTCCCTCTCGGGACCGTCAAGAGCCACATCAGACGCTCACTCGAGCGACTGCGCGACCGATGGGAGGTGGACCGTGGCGCACTGTGATCCGCAGACCCTGTCGCTCATCGCGATCGGCGAAGAGCCGAGCGCCGAGGAGGCACTTCATCTCGTCACCTGCGATGAGTGCCGCCGAGAGTGGGAGTCCATGCGCGCCGTGGCTGACGTCGCCCGCGATATCGACGACGACGACCTCATGGCCCCGCCCGCCCACGTGTGGGCGGCCATCTCCGAGGAGATCGCCGAGCCCACCAACGTCGTACCCATGCGATCCAAGCGCGGATTCGCTCCGTGGCTCGCCGTCGCCGCGGCCATCGGACTCGTCGTGGGTGGGGTGACGGGAGCCGTCGTCATGTCGCGCCCTGCCCCGTCCACCATCGTCGCTTCCGTGCCGCTGGAGCCGCTCGCCGACTACTCCGCGACGGGCAATGCGAGCGTCGAGGTCGTCGACGGCACGGAGATGCTCTCGGTCGATGTGAGCGACCTGCCCAGCACGGATGGCTACTTCGAAGTGTGGCTACTCGCCTCTGACGCCTCGTCGATGATTGCGCTCGGCACGCTGGGGCCTGGCGAAACGGCGATGCTGCCGCTCCCCGCGGGCATCTCGCTCGCCGACTACCCGGTCGTCGATATCTCCGTGGAGCCTTACGACGGAGATCCGACGCACTCCACCGACAGCGTCGTGCGCGGCACCCTCCCGGCGTAGCCGAACACCGTGTGATCCACCCCACCTCGCTCCGAGCGTGCCCGGAGGCAATGGTCACCCTGTGCCCTCCTAGGATCGAAAGATGGTGGACCTCAAGCGCGAAGCGCACGTCGGGGCCTCGCTAGGCCTCTTCTGGGCCCTCACGCGCGCCTACTCCCTGCTCGGCGACCCCGGTGGACGCCTCGAGACGTGCGACGACCTCGCCGAGTTCGCCGACAGCCTGCGCACCGAGCCGGTCGTACGCAGCCGCGGCGGGATGTTCTACACATCGAGCTACGACGTCTGCGCGACCGTCCTGAAGTCTCCTGATGCCTCCGCGGACATCCCCGAGGCTCGCAACCCCCTCGAGGCCATCCTCCTCGGTCCCATGCCACCTGCCGACCGCATCGATCCCCTCCTCGACGCAATCATCACCAAGGACGGTGCCGACCACACCCGCATCCGCAAGCTCGTGCAGCCTGCCTTCACCCATCGAGTAATGCAGTCGTGGCGTGATGCCGCGGACCGCGTCGCCGAACGACTGGTCGACGCGCTGCCGAGCGATCGGCCTGTCGATCTCGTGCGCGACTGGGCGTCTCCCCTGCCCATGGCCGTGATCTGCGAGATCCTCGGCGTGCCCTTTGACGA
>CAJBMR010000269.1 GCA_903954205.1 uncultured bacterium
CCTCCGCATGCGCGACGACGATGACGTCGCTCTGGTCGCCGCCCGGGAGCCGGTCGGCACCCGAGTACATGTCGTCGATGAGGGGCTCGAAGGTCTTCGTCAGGGCTGAGCGCTTCACCTTCTGCGTCGCCGTGAGCTCACCGTCCTCGTGGTCGAGTGCCTTGGTGAGCATCCGGAACTTGCGGATGTTCTCCACTCGGGCTGTCCCCTCATTGACCTTCGCGATGATTCCCTGGACGAGTCGCAGGACGTCTTCCTTCTCGGACAGGTCGCGGTACGTCGTGTAGGGAATCCGCTTGGCTCGCGCCCACTGACCCACCGTGTCCTCCTCGATGCCGATCAACGCCGTGAGGTACGGGCGCTGATCGCCGATGACGACCGCTTCGCGGATGAAAGGCGAAGCCTTCAGTGCGTTTTCCAGCTCTGATGGCGAGATGTTCTTGCCCCCGGCCGTGATGATGATGTCCTTGATTCGGTCGACGATCTTCAGGTGCGTGCTGTCGACCCACACTCCGACGTCGCCGGTGTGGAGCCATCCTTCGCTGTCGATCGTGTCGGCGGTGGCCTCGGGCTTGCCCCAGTAGCCCGCGAAGGTGCCGGGATGCCGAGTCAGGATCTCTCCCGTGCCCTCTGCGAGGACGACCTCGACGCCCGGATGAGGCTCGCCCACGGTGCCCAGTTTGATCCGACCTCGCCGATTGCTTGTCGCGACAGCACTGTTCTCCGTCATGCCGTAGAGCTCATTGATGACGACACCCATGGTGAAGAAGAAGAAGAGCACATCGGGTGAGATGGGGGCGGCGGCTGAAGCCGCGGCGCGAACGCGCCGCAGGCCGAGGCGCTCGCGCAAGGCGCGGTAGAGGAAGACGTAGCCGACGGCGTAGCGCAGGCGACTCCACAGGGTGTGCTTGCCGCCGTTGGCCAGCATCGTCTTGGCGATGCCATTGCCGACCTTCATCCAGATGCCGTAGTTGAGCTTCTTGATGCGCGAGGCTGCCGCCATTCGCACCTCGACGGCTGCCTTGAGCTTCTCCCAGATACGCGGAACCGCGAAGAAAAGGGTCGGCTGGACCTCACGGATGTTGAGCGTCACCGTGTCGATCGACTCCGCGAAGTGCACGACTGCTCCGGAGACCGCATTGGTCCAGGTGGTCACCGCTCGCTCGGCGACGTGGCACAGCGGCAGGTAGGACAGGATCACGTCACTGGGGTTAGGGGGCGGGTCGTAGAGGCCGCCGCCATCGACGATGACGTTGCTGGCGAACTCGACGTTGGCGTTGGAGAGCATGGCGCCCTTGGGTGGACCGGTGGTGCCCGACGTGTAGACGAGCGTCACGATGTCGCCCGGCTCGGCCCGCTCGGCGATGCGGTCGAGGGCGCGCGGATCCGCCTCGCGATGTGCGTGACCGCGCGCGAGGAACTCCTCCCAGCTCATGAGCTTGGGGTGGTCGATCGTGGCGACGCCACGTGGCTCGAGGTAGATGATGTGCTCGAGTGCCGGGCACTGGGCCTCGATGAGGAGTGCCTTGTCGACCTGCTCCTGGTCCTCGGCGATGAGGACGCGCGCGCCGGAGTCGGCGAGCAGGTAGGCGACCTCGGGTGCCGGATTAGTGGGGTAGAGACCGACAGTGATGCCGCGCACGGAGTTGGTGCCCAGGTCCGCGAAGAGCCATTCGGGTCGGTTCTCGGAGTGAATCGCGACGCGGTCTCCCGGCTCGATGCCCAGCGAAAGGAGCCCGTGGCCGACAAGGGACACCTGGTCCGCGTAGTCGGCCCAGGTGATGTCACGCCAGATGCCCAGCCGCTTGGCGCGCATCGCGACCCCGTCGGGGGCGATCTGGGCGCGGCGTTGCACGGTTCCGACGAGCGTCCACGTGCCCGTGATGGGCTCTGCCACGGCGGTCATCGGGTCTCCCTCCCTGCGTCGCTGAGCTCCTCGCCGAGGTAGGCGCGGATCACGTTGGGGTCTGCTTGGACTTCGGCGGGGGTGCCGAGAGCGATGCGCTCTCCGAAATCCAGGACGAGCACACGATCGGCCAGGTCCATGACCAGGCCCATGTCGTGCTCGACCAGGATCATGGTGACGCCCATCTCGGCGCGCACATCCAGGATGAAGCGGGCCATGTCTTCCGTCTCCTCGGCGTTCATGCCGGCGACGGGCTCGTCGAGCAGCAAGAGGGTCGGATCCATGGCGAGTGCTCGACCAAGCTCCACGCGCTTCTTGACGCCGTAGGGCAGCATGCCCACGGGGAAACTGCGCTGGCCCTCGATGTCGAGGAAGTCGATGAGTCGCTCGACCACCTCGCGGTTGGCGACCTCCTGACGCTTGGCCTTGCGGCCCATGAGGAATGCCGATGCGATCGAGTAGTTCATGTGCAGGGCTCGACCCAGCATGAGGTTGTCTAGCACGGTGAGGTTGTCGAAGAGCTCGATGTTCTGGAACATGCGAGCGACACCGAGCCGTGCGATGTCCTCGGGGGGCTGACCCACGAGGTTGTCGCCCCGGAACTCGATCGACCCCTGCTGGGGAAGGTAGACCCCGGAAATGCAGTTGAAGATCGATGTCTTGCCTGCACCGTTGGGGCCGATGATGGCGAAGAGCTCGCCACTGCGGACGTCGAAGCTGACGTCGCGGATCGCCTGGGTGCCCCCGAAGGCCAATGAGATGCCTCGGGCGTCGAGGAGGACCTCCGTGCTCAACTCAACCACCGCTTCCGTCGCCGGTATTGCTTGACGTCCCTGAGCGATCCGCGCTCCTCTCCGCGCAGGCCTAGGTAAAACTCGCGAATGTCGTCGTCCTCACGCAACTGTTCGGCGGGCTTATCCATCACTACGCGCCCGGTCTCGAGGACGTAGCCGTGGGTGGCGATGGACAGGGCCATGGAGGCGTTCTGCTCCACGAGGAGCACCGAGGTGCCCGACTCCTTGATCTGCACGATGAGGTCGCGCAACTGCTGGACGATTTTGGGTGCGACGCCGAGTGAAGGCTCGTCGAGGAGCAGGTAGCGCGGTCGTGCCATGAGCGCGCGGCCGATAGCCAGCATCTGCTGCTCACCACCGGAGAGGTAGCCGGCGGTCTGCTTGCGACGCTCCGCCAGGACGGGAAACATCGCGTAGGCGCGCTCGAGGCCCTCGGCGATGTCCGCCCGCGAGGCCGTGTGGCCCCCCGCCTTGAGGTTCTCCTCGACGGTGAACTCGCGGAAGATACGCCGACCCTCCATGACCTGGCCGATGCCCGCTGCGACGATCTTCGGTGCGGGGAGTCCGCCAAGGTCATTGCCGTCCAGGGTGACCCGGCCCTTGGAGATGCGGCCCCGGTGGACATCGAGCAGGCCGGTCATGGCCCGGATCACGGTGGTCTTGCCGGCTCCGTTGGGGCCGAGGAGGGCGACGATGCTCCCCTCCGGGACCTGGAGGCTGACCCCCTTGAGCACGAGGATGACGTCCTCGTAGACGACCTCGAGGTTCTCGACAGCGAGCACCGGGGGCCCCTCCTCCCTTGGCGGTAGCGTCCGGCGGGACGGCGACGCCGCCCCAGGCGGTCCGGGCCGCCCTGATGCCCAGCCATCTTGCCAAGGAAATGGGGCGCCGCGAGGCGAACTTCCCTGGCGGACCCCCGGTTTCTTTGACAGAGTGTCAGCCCAGGAGCGCCCCAGCCGCCTCG
Organism: uncultured bacterium; assembly: GCA_903954205.1. GTDB lineage: Bacteria > Actinomycetota > Actinomycetes > S36-B12 > S36-B12 > Mxb001. Next base: position 3,665 of record CAJBMR010000269.1, read on the forward strand.
GCGGAGAGGTGCAAGCCGGAGAGCCAAGGAGGAACAGTGGTGTCGAGGCGCATGGCGAAGGTCCTCGCGGGCGCGGGGGCAGCAGCCCTGGTGCTCGTGGGTTGCAGCAGTGGGGGCGGAGACGCGACCCCCACCCAGGCGGCATCGTCAGAGGGGGGCACCTCACCCCGTGAGGGCATCGTCTTCGATGTCGGTGTCACCGAGGAGCCGTGCCCTGAGGCGATCAACCGTGACAATGGTTGCATCTACCTCGGTGTTCTGTCCGATCTGACCGAGGGCCCATTCGCTCCCCTCGCCACCCAGGTCGTCACCGGCCAGCAGGACTTCTGGAAGTACGTCAACGAGCGAGGCGGCATCTCCGGCTTCGACGTCAACATGGCGGCCAATACGCGCGACAACAAGTACGACCCGGCAGTCCACAGCCAGGAGTACCGCGCGATCGAGCCCAACATCCTCGCGCTCGCCCAGACCCTGGGCACTCCGCAGACCCAGGCGATCCTGCCCGACATGCAAGCCGACAACGTCATCGGCGTCCCCGCGTCATGGTGGTCCGGCTGGCAGTTCCCGGAGACGGATGGCGGTGTGATCCTGGAGTCAGGTGCGTCGTACTGCATCTCGGCCATGGGTGGTCTCGACTGGTGGGTGGAGAACAAGGC
>CAJBMR010000270.1 GCA_903954205.1 uncultured bacterium
CTGTCGCCATCGTCCCCGAGCCGACGACACCCACACTCTGGACGGGCCGAGGCGCGACGCTCGCATCAACGCTCGCGTCAGCACCGTCGTCGACGACCTCAGGAGAATTGGGCGCTGCGTAGGTGTAGAAGCCGCGCCCAGTCTTGCGACCCCGTAGCCCCGCGGTCACCATCTGCTTGAGAATCGGTGCAGGCGCATGGAGGCGATCGCGGCTCTGTCGGTACATCGTGTCGAGGATCTGGTAGGCCGTGTCGAGGCCGATGAGGTCCAGAAGCGCGAGCGGCCCCATGGGGTAGCCACAGCCCAGCCGCATCGCCGCATCGATGTCCTCGCGCGAGGCGTAATTGGCCTCGTACATCGAGACGGCCTGATTGAGGTAGCCGAACAGCAGGGCGTTGGCAATGAAGCCGGCCCGGTCCCCGATGACGACGGGCTCCTTGCCGAGGGAACGAGCCAGGGCCACCAGGTCATCGACGACTGCGGGATCAGTGACCACGGTGCGCACGACCTCGACGAAGGCCTGCACCGGAGCCGGATTGAAGAAGTGCAGGCCGGCCACCCGGTCCGGCCGGCTGGTTGCGACCGCGATCTCCGTCACCGATAGCGAGGAGGTGTTGGTCGCGAGAATCGCGTGTGCCGGGGTGATCGCATCGAGTCGCCCGAAGATCTCGCGCTTGATGTCGAGATCTTCGGGGATCGCCTCGACGACGAGGTCAGCTGAGGCGAGATCCTCCAGCTGCGTGGAGAAGGTGATGCGCGAGAGGACCTCGTCGCGCTCCGCCTCGGTGAGCTTGCCGCGCTTGACGGCGCGCTCAGTCGACCCGGAGAGGGAGACACGTCCACGCTCCAGGGAGTCTGCGTCCGGCTCGACCGCGAACACCCGGTATCCATGCCGCGCGCACACCTCGGCGATGCCGGCACCCATGGTGCCCAGGCCCACCACGCCGACCGTCGTGATCTCCATGCGGTGAGTCTCCCATCCTCGTGCGATCAGAAGAGCCGAGTGTCCGAGTCGTCGATGCCCCGCAGGGCGGCGTAGTCCAGGACAACGCACCGGATCCCTCGGTCCTCGGCAAGGGTACGCGCCTGAGGCTTGATCTCCTGTGCAGCGAAGACACCCGCCACCGGCGCGAGAAGCGGATCGCGATTGAGCAACTCGAGATAGCGCGTGAGCTGCTCCACGCCGTCGATCTCCCCCCGGCGCTTGATCTCCACTGCCACGGAGGCACCCACCGAGTCGCGGCAGAGCAGGTCAACCGGTCCGATCGCCGTGGGGAACTCCCTGCGCACCAGGGTCCACCCCGCACCAAGTGACTCCACATGCTCGGCAAGAAGCTGCTGCAGATGCGCCTCGACGCCATCCTTCACCAACCCCGGGTCGACTCCGAGTTCGTGCTCGAGCTCCGCGTGGACATCACGGATGCGGACAATCAGCTCCTCGCCCGCCTTGTTCTCCACGCGCCATGTCGTGATGCCATCTTCCTCGCTGACGACAAGTCGACACGGTGGGCTCATCCAGTTGAGCGGCTTGTAGGACCCGCCGTCAGCATGCACCAGGACGGAACCATCCGCCTTGACCATGAGCACCCGCACGGCTTCGGGCAGATGCGCGGTGAGGCGGCCCGCGTAGTCGACGGTGCAGCGCGCGACGACGATCCTCATCGGGCAGCCGACGTGAGTCCGCGAGCCGCTCGGATCTCGTCGAGCACCGCACGCATGATGGCCGTGGCGTCGTAGTCCTTAGGCGTGAAAACAGCCGCAACCCCGCGCTCACGCAGATATTCGGCATCAGCGTCGGGGATGATCCCGCCCACAACGACGACCGTGTCATCCATCCCAGCCGCACGCAGACCATCGACCACGACGGGCACGAGCTCCCGGTGGGACCCGGAGAGAATGGAGATGCCCACGACGTCGACATCCTCGTCCACGGCAGCGGCCACGATCTGCTCGGGCGTGAGACGGATGCCTTGGTAGATCACCTCGAAGCCGGCATCCCGGGCGCGGACAGCAATCTGCTCCGCCCCGTTGGAGTGTCCGTCGAGACCCGGCTTGGCGACGAGGAAGCGCAGACGCGATCCGAGCTCCTCGCCCGTGGCCTGCACGGCCTCGCGCACGGCGCGCAACTCATCGGTGGGCGCACCGGCGGCGATCGACGGGTTCACGCCCGTGGGGGCACGGAACTCTCCGAAAGCCCCGCGCAGGGCATCCGCCCACTCCCCCGTCGTGACTCCCACTCGAGCACATGCCAGGGATGCGGGGACGAGATTGGCATCGGTATCGGCCGCGGCGCGCAACTGTGCCAGCGCCACTTCAACGGCACCGGCATCTCGTTCGGCGCGCCATCGGACCACACCGTCGACCGCCTGCGCTGCCACGGCCGAGTCGACCGCCTGAATCGCCGAATCGAGATCGGCCAGCATGGGATTGGGCTCGGACTCCACGTGCTTGTTGACCCCGACGATGACCTGCTCCCCCGACTCCACCCGCGCGCGACGCTCGGCATGGGCCTGGACGAGCTCGGACTTCATATAGCCGCTCTCGATGGCAGCTACCGCCCCGCCCATCGCTGCTATCCGGTCCATTTCCGCGCGCGCATCGGCGACGAGCTGATCCACGAGTCCTTCGACGACGTGCGAGCCAGCGAAGATGTCGTCGTACTCCAACAGGTCGGTTTCGTCGGCGAGGACCTGCTGGATGCGCAGAGACCACTGCTGGTCCCAGGGCCGGGGCAGGCCCAGCGCCTCATTCCATGCCGGCAGCTGGATCGCGCGAGCACGTGCGTCGCGCGACAGTGTGACGGCGAGCATCTCCAGGACGATGCGCTGGATGTTGTTCTCCGGCTGAGCCTCCGTCAGCCCAAG
>CAJBMR010000271.1 GCA_903954205.1 uncultured bacterium
CCACGGCGCCCGGTGAGGAAGCGCGCCTCTACGTCTGCGGGATCACGCCGTACGACGCGACCCACATGGGTCACGCGGCGACCTATCTCGCCTTCGACACCCTCGTGCGCGCATGGATCGACGCGGGCCATCGGGTGCGCTACGTGCAGAACGTCACGGACATCGACGATCCTCTCCTGGAGCGGGCGGTCGCGACGGGCCAGGACTGGCGCGAGATTGCACTTCGGGAGACGCAGTTGTTTCGCGAGGACATGGAGTTCCTGCGCGTGGTCCCGCCGGATGCCTACATCGGTGCGGTCGAGTCGATACCGAGCGTCGTGAGGTGCATCGAGATCCTCCAGGAGCGGGGCGCCGTGTACGACGTTGACGGCGACCTCTACTTCGACATCTCCACAGACCCGCTCTTCGGCGGGGTATCCGGTCTGTCTCGCGAGGAGATGCTCGAGCTCTTCGCGGAGAGAGGTGGCGACCCGCTTCGCCCCGGCAAGCGAGACGCCCTGGATCCGCTGCTGTGGCGCGCTGCGCGACCGGAGGAGCCCGCGTGGGATACGCCCCTCGGGCACGGCCGTCCCGGATGGCACATCGAGTGCGTCGCCATCGCACTCGACGAGTTGGGGATGACCTTCGATGTGCAGGGCGGAGGCCGCGATCTCATCTTCCCCCACCATGAGATGGGAGCGAGCCACGCGGAGGTGCTCACGCAGGCGCGACCCTACGCACGCGACTACGTCCATGCGGGAATGGTCGGCCTCGACGGCGTCAAGATGAGCAAGTCACTCGGCAACCTGGTCTTCGTCCATCGCCTGCGCGATTCGGGGGTGAGCCCGGGTGCGATCCGCCTTGCGGTCCTGTCACATCACTACCGCGAGGACTGGAGCTGGACCGATGAGGGGCTCTCCGCCGCGCAGGCGCGCCTCGCGCGATGGACCAGGGCAGGCGCTCTCGACGCCGGACCCCCCGCCGAAGCGACGGTCGCAGACATGCGCGTGGCCGTCTCCGATGACCTCGACACCCCCGAAGCCCTCGCCGCCGTAGATCGCTGGGTGGACGACGCGCTCACGCGAGGGGGGAGCGATCCGTCAGCCCCGGCACGCGTCCGCGCGGCCGTGGATGCGCTTCTCGGCGTGCAGCTCGTGCCCTAGTCGCCGACTACGACGACTTCTCGTCGTGGCCGCCGAACTCCTTGCGCTGGGCAGACATGACCTTGTACGCAAAGTCAGCCATGCCCTGGCTGTCGAAGCGCGAGTAGAGCGCCTCGGTGAGAACCGGTGCGGGCACGCCCTCCTCGATCGCCGCGATCGAGGTCCAGCGCCCCTCACCTGAGTCGGACACGCGGCCGGAGAACTCCGCGAGGTCACCCGAGCGTGAGAGCGCGAGCGCCGTGAGATCAAGGAGCCACGAGCCGACGACGCTTCCTCGGCGCCACACCTCGGTGATCGCGGGCAGATCGAACGAGTACTGGTAGTACTCGGGATGCTCCAGGGGGGCGGTCTCGGCATCGGCCTCGCGCTGTCGCAGTCCCGTGTCGGCATGCTTGAGGATGTTGAGACCCTCCGCATACGCCGCCATGAGGCCGTACTCGATGCCGTTGTGGACCATCTTGACAAAGTGACCCGCACCGCTCGGCCCGCAG
>CAJBMR010000272.1 GCA_903954205.1 uncultured bacterium
CGCCGCTGCGGCGTCCTCGGCGAGCATGAGCGTGGTGAGGGGGGTGATCTCGGCCGGCTTCAAGACGATGGTGTTGCCCGCGGCGATGGCGGGCAGGACCTTCCACATGGCCATCTGCAGGGGGTAGTTCCACGGAGCGATCGACCCCACGACGCCCACGGGCTCACGGCGGATGACCGAGGTGTGGGTCGCGTCGTACTCCCCCGAGGCCAGGCCCTCCATCTGACGGGCGGCGCCGGCGAAGAACACGACGTTGTCGATGCTTCCGGGGACGTCGAACTCGGTGGCCAGGCGCAGCGTCTTGCCGGTTTGGCGCGACTCCACCTCGGCGTACTCGGCCGCACGGGCGGTGAGTCTCTCGGCCAGCCTCAGGAGGGCCGCACCCCGCTCCCCAGGCGTCGTGGCGGCCCATGAGGGGAAGGCGCGCTTCGCCGCGGCGACGGCGAGGTCTACCTCGGATGCGCCCGCAAGGCCGACGGTCTGGACGACCGTGCCGTCGGCCGGGTCGATGACGTCGAAGGAGCCCGCCGAGCCCTGGCTCAGGGGCGCACCATCCACGAAGCCCGCGATCACTGCCGCCTCCTGCTCTCCGCGCTTCTCGATCCAGACACATTAGCCGCCTATCCGGCACCGGCGACTCGGCATCGGCGATCCGACTCCCGATCGTGACCGCGGCCGATTCGCCCGGTCTCCCCCCACGACCCGGACGCGCGGGGCTAGTGTGAAACCTCGTCCCGGGGATTCCGGGACCTCGGACCTATCCGAGCAGCCGGTGGAGGTGTCATGTCCGTGGTGCGGGCAGCCCTAGTCCAGACAAACTGGACGGGCGACAAGGAGTCCATGATCGTCGCGCACGAGGAGTACGCGCGCCAGGCGGCGGCCCAGGGGGCCAAGGTCATGTGCTTCCAGGAGCTCTTCTACGGGCCGTATTTCTGTCAGGTGCAGGACACCAAGTTCTACGAGTACGCCGAGAGCATTCCCGGGCCGACCACCGAGCGCTTCCAGGCCCTCGCGGCTGAGCTCGGCATGGTGATGGTGCTCCCGATGTACGAGGAGGAGCAGCCCGGCGTTCTCTACAACACCGCGGCGGTCGTCGATGCGGACGGCAGCTACCTCGGCAAGTACCGCAAGACGCACATCCCCCACGTGCCTGGCTTCTGGGAGAAGTTCTACTTCCGCCCCGGCAACCTCGGCTACCCGGTCTTCAACACCGCGGTAGGCAAGATCGGCGTCTACATCTGCTTCGACCGCCACTTCCCCGAGGGATGGCGCGCGCTCGGCCTCAACGGCGCGCAGATCGTCTTCAACCCCTCCGCCACCTCTCGCGGGCTGTCCGGCTACCTGTGGAAGCTCGAGCAGCCTGCCTCAGCGGTCGCCAATGAGTACTTCATCGGAGCCATCAACCGGGTGGGCATCGAGGATCTCGGCGACGACGACTTCTACGGCACGAGCTACTTCGTCGACCCCGAGGGCAAGTTCGTGGGTGAGCCCGCTGACCCATACCAGCCCGAGCTCGTTGTCCGCGACCTCGACATGGACCTCATCACCACGGTCCGCAATCGCTGGCCCTTCTACCGCGACCGTCGCCCCGATGCCTACGGCGACCTCACCCGTCCCTAATCCGCGCCTGACAGGAGGCTGACATGAGGACCCTTATCCGCAACGGCTCCGTCGTCACGCCCCAGGGCATCAGCACGATGGACGTGCTCGTCGACGGCGAGACCATCTCCGCGCTGCTGTCATCCGGTGCTACCTCGGATGAACTCGCCGGCACCGTCGATCGATTCATCGATGCCCAGGGCAAGTACGTCATCCCCGGCGGCATTGATGCGCACACCCACATGGAATTGCCCTTCGGTGGCACGTTCGCCTCAGACACTTTCGAGACGGGCACGCGCGCGGCCGCATGGGGCGGTACGACGACCATCATCGACTTCGCGGTGCAGCGGTACGGCGAGCGCGTCCAGGATGGTCTCGCCATGTGGCATGCCAAGGCGGGTGGCAACTGCTTCATCGACTACGGCTTCCACCAGATCATCGGTGGCGTCGACGACGACTCGCTCAAGGCCATGGATGAGCTCATTGACGAGGGTGTGACGAGTTTCAAGCTCTTCATGGCCTATCCGGGCGTCTTCTACAGCGATGACGGCCAGATCCTGCGGGCAATGCAGCAGGCTCGGAGCAACGGCTCGATGATCATGATGCACGCCGAGAACGGCATCGCGATCGACGTGCTGGTGGCCCAGGCTCTCTCTCGCGGCGAGACCGCTCCCATCAATCACGGACTCACTCGACCGTGGGAGACGGAGCAAGAGGCGACGCACCGCGCGATCATGCTGGCGCGCATCACCGGCGCACCCCTCTACATCGTGCACATGTCGGCTAAGCAGGCGGTGCAGACGCTGCAGGAGGCACGCGACCTCGGACTCAACGTCTTCGGCGAGACGTGC
>CAJBMR010000273.1 GCA_903954205.1 uncultured bacterium
ATGATCTCCTATTCCTCGATCGCGCAGGCGGGCTTCATCCTCATCGGTGTCTCAACGGCGACCGCCGAGGGACTGTGGGCTTCGATCTTCTACCTGGTGGCCTACTCATTCACGACGCTCGGGATCTTCGCGGTCATCAGCATGGTGCGTGACAGTGCTGGCGAGGCGACCCGCATCGAACAGTGGTCGGGGCTGGGCCGTAGCCACCCGGTCGTGGCAACGACGTTCGCGATCTTCATGCTGGCCCTGGCCGGCATCCCGCTCACGAGCGGCTTTATCGCCAAGTTCGTCGTCTTCGAGGCGGCCCTGGCCGTCGATGCCGTTGCCGTCGTCATCGTGGGCGTCATCGCGAGCGTGATCGCGGCGTTCTTCTACGTCCGGATCATCGTGGTGATGTTCTTCCGCGACCCGATCGATGGGGGCCCGCGTGTCGCAGTGCCCTCGGGATTCACCACCCTGGCCCTGTCGATTTCCGTGGCCGTCACTGTGATCCTCGGCATACTCCCTCAGCCCGTCCTCGATCTCATCGAGCGCGCTGGCGTATTCCTGCGATAGTTGTCTAACCATGAGCCCGCATCCCTCTGGGTCGCTGATGGGCCTGGGGGTGATCGATCCCGCCCTCGAGGTCCGGCTTGCTGCTGGGATGAATCAGGTGGAGGACTTCCTGCGCGCCTCGGTGCGCAGTGACTATCCCTTCGTGACGGAGGCCTCCCGGCACCTCGTCGACGCCGGCGGCAAGCGCTTCCGCCCCCTTCTCGTCCTGCTCGCCGCAGAGTTCGGCGATCCCGAGGCGCCGGGTGTCGTGCCGGCTGCGGTGGTGGTCGAGCTCACTCACCTTGCGACGCTCTACCACGACGATGTGATGGACGAGGCGGACCTACGCCGTGGTGCGGCGTCGGCCAACGCCCGCTGGGACAACACCGTCGCGATCCTCACCGGTGATTTCCTCTTCGCCAAGGCCTCGGACATCCTCGCTGACCTCGGCCCGGATGCTGTGCGCATCCAGGCCCGCACCTTCGAGAGACTGTGCACCGGCCAGATCCGCGAGACCATCGGACCGGAGGGCGGCGACGCCGTTGCCCACCATCTGCGGGTGCTGTCAGACAAGACCGGATCCCTCATCGCCACGTCCGGTCGATTCGGGGCCATGATGTCCGGCGCGACACCGGAGATCATCGAGACGATGACCATCTTCGGCGAGCAGATCGGTGTGGCCTTCCAGCTCGCCGATGACATCGTCGACATCGCCAGCGACTCGGATGCTTCGGGCAAGGTGCCCGGCACGGACCTGCGCGAGGGCGTGCCGACCCTGACCGGGCTCATCGCCCTCTCAACCGACGACGATCCCCGCCTGCGCGAGCTGCTCACGCGCCCCCTCGACGACGATGTCGACCATGCCGAGGCTCTCAAGCGCCTGCGCGATCACCCGGCGCTGGATGCTGCACGCCTCGAGGCTCGCGAGTGGGCCGATCGCGCTCGACAGACCCTGGTCGCACTCCCCGAGGGCGGCGCGCGCGACGCGCTGACCGCACTGTGCGACTACGTCGTGACCCGCACCGGCTGAGCCCACGCACGTTTTACGACGGTTCGGGACACTTTTCGGGCACCGCAGGTGTCCCTAGCCGTCGTTAATGCCGGTGGGCGTGGATCAGTAGCCGAGGAGGCGAGCGGCAAGGTCGTCCATGACCTCGGTGGCGCCGCCGCCGATGCCCAGCACGCGAGCATCTCGGTAGTGCCGCTCCACCTCGCTCTCGCGCATGTAGCCCATCCCTCCGTGGAACTGCACAGCGCGGTCTACGACGTACTCGCATGCGGCCACGGCGGTCTTC
>CAJBMR010000274.1 GCA_903954205.1 uncultured bacterium
CGACACCCGCACCGCCCTCACGCTCGCGCTCTCCGCGACGCATTCCGCCCCCGTCACCGGCGCCGATGCCTTCGGCGTCTTCCGGATGTGATGGCGATGAAGCGGATCCTGGTGGCCAATCGCGGCGAGATCGCTCGCCGCGTCTTCCGCACTGCGCGTGCCATGGGCATCGAGACGGTCGCCGTCTACTCCGAGCCCGATGCTGAGGCGCCCTTCGTTCGCGATGCCGACATCGCGATCCCGCTGAGTGGGGCCACAAGTGCAGAGACGTATCTCGACGTCGATCAGATCCTCGATGCAGTACGCCGTTCGGGTGCCGACGCTGTCCACCCGGGCTACGGCTTCCTGTCCGAAAATGCCGGCTTCGCCGAGCAGATGACGGCCGCGGGCGTGACGTGGATCGGCCCGACCCCGGAGTCGATCCGCGCCATGGCACTCAAGGTCGAGGCCAAGCGCCTCGCCGCATCGGCGGGCGTGCCACTCGTGCCGGGCGCCGAACTCGGCGATGGTGTCGACGCAGCCACAGCGGCAGCCGAGGTGGGGTATCCGCTTCTCGTCAAGGCATCCGCTGGTGGTGGCGGCAAGGGCATGCGCATCGTTGAGCGTCCCGAGGATCTCGTCGAGGCGCTCGAGTCAGCGCGGCGCGAGGCGCAGGCATCCTTCGGTGATGCCACCGTCTTCCTCGAGCGCTACCTCACGGAGTCGCGGCACGTCGAGGTGCAGGTCTTCGGCGATGCGCACGGCAATGTCGTGCACCTCGGCGAGCGTGAGTGCTCGATTCAGCGGCGCCATCAAAAGATCGTTGAGGAGTCACCCTCGCCCGGTCTTGCCGCTCAGCTCGCTGACCCGATGTACGCCGCTGCGGTATCGCTTGCGCAGAGCATTGGCTACGTCGGCGCCGGCACGGTGGAGTTCATCGTCGCTGGAGAGGGCGATGCGCAGGAGTTCTACTTCCTGGAGATGAACACACGCCTTCAGGTAGAGCATCCGGTGACCGAGATGGTCACCGGCCTGGACCTGGTGGAGTGGCAGATCCGCGTGGCGCGCGGCGAGGTGTTGCCGCGCACGCAATCGGAGATCGCACCCTGCGGTCACGCCATCGAGGTGCGCCTCTACGCCGAGGATCCCTCGCGCGGCTACCTCCCCAATACGGGGACTCTCGAGTGCTTCGAGACCCCCCAGGGGCTCAGGGTCGACTCCGGCGTGGAGTCCGGATCGGTGGTCTCGGCGTACTACGACCCGATGCTCGCCAAGGTCATCGCTCAGGCAGCCGATCGCGATACTGCGGCGGCGCAGCTGGCACGCGGCCTGCGTGCCGCTCGCATCCACGGTCTCGTCACGAATCGCGAGTCGCTGGTCGCGATCCTCCAGTCGGATCGCTTCCTGGCGGGCGACACCACGACCGCCTTCCTCGATCAGGAGCCCGCGACGCTCGCACCGGAGCTGCCCGCCGAGGTGCTCGATCGCCACCTCACGGCTATCGCGGCGCACGGAGGCGTCGGGGTCGCGGGAGTCCCTCGCGGATGGCGCAATGTGCCGAGCGTGCCGGAACTCATCGGCGTCACGCCTCTCGGCGCGGAGGACGGCCCGACCATTGCCTACCGCGAGTCGCGGGATGGCCTGCGCGTGAGCGTCGTGCCCGCGGGCGTCGACGCGCACCTTGAGCCGGGCCGCGATCTCGGCGAGGCTGTTGTCTCGGTGCAGGGAGATGAGGTGGTCGTCACCCTTGATGGGGTCCGCGTCACGCACGCCGTGTCGGCGTACGACAGCCTGATCTGCGTCGACGACGGACTGTGGTCGACGCAGTGGCGCATGCGCCCGCGCTTTGCCGACCTCGAAGCCGGTGCTGCGGCTGCAGGCCCGTCCACCCCGGTGCCCGGCACCGTCACTGTGGTCGAGGTCGCGCCCGGTGACCGAGTGACTGCGGGACAGACGCTGGTCGTGCTCGAGGCGATGAAGATGGAGCACCGCATCACGGCCGATGCCGACGGCATCGTGAGTGAGGTGCTGGTTGTGCCGGGTCAGTCTGTCGACGCCCACCAGGTCGTGGCGGTCCTGGAGGCCGACGCGTGAATCGCCCGGTGATCATCGCCAACTGCAGCGGCTTCTTTGGTGACCGCATCTCCGCAGCGCGCGAGATGGTCGAGGGTGGCCCGATCGACGTGCTCACCGGTGACTGGCTTGCCGAGCTCACCATGCTCATCCTCGCCAGGCAGCGCATGAAGCACGGTCCAGGGGCCGGCTATGCGCGCACGTTCCTCACTCAGATGGAGCAGGTCCTCGGCACCTGCCGTGACAAGGGCATCAGGGTCGTGTCCAACGCGGGCGGGCTCGATCCCCAGGGCTGCGCCGATGCTCTCTCCGAGCTCATCGAGAAGCTCGGCCTCGGTCCGGTGAGCATCGGTGTCGTCACGGGCGATGACCTCATGCCGCGCATGGGCGACCTTCGCGAACCGTGGACCAACCTCGACACGCGAGAGGCGCCCGAGGGGGTCGACTTCCTTACCGCCAATGCCTACCTCGGCGGAGAGCCGGTCACGGCAGCGCTGTCGGCCGGAGCAGATGTCGTCATCACGGGTCGGATCACCGATGCCGCGCTCGTCGTGGGCCCCGCCGCGTGGTGGCATGGCTGGTCCTATGCCGATGCCGCCGCGGGAGACACCGCCATGCTCGACCGCCTGGCGGGCGCGGTTGTCGCGGGGCACGCGATCGAGTGCGGTGCCCAGGTCACCGGTGGCAACTACTCGTTCTTCGACCGTCTGCCCGGCATGGAGCATGTCGGCTTCCCGATCGCGGAGGTCGCTGACGACGGTTCGAGCGTGATCACGAAGCACGCGGGCACAGGCGGCGCCGTGACGGTGGGGACCGTGACCGCTCAGTTGCTCTACGAAATTGGCGGAACGGCGTACGCCAATCCGGATGCCACCGCCCGCTTCGACTCCATCACGTTGAGCCAGGAGGGACCGGATCGCGTGCGCATCAGCGGCGTACGCGGCGAGACACCGCCCGAGCGCCTCAAGGTTGCCGCCAACTATCTCGGCGGCTTCCGCAATGCGATGACGCTCGTCGTCACCGGTCTCGATGCCCAGGCCAAGGCCGACCTCGCCCTGCGCACGATCACGGGCCTATCCCTCACCGAGGCGCTGGAGCCGGGCATATCGGCTGCGACGCGCGCGAGCCGATCCACGCTCGCCGTGCGCGAACTCGATGTCGACTGGTCGCCCGCGACGGTGGAGGACCCTGCGTCTACTGCGGATGCCCAGTCGCTGCTGCGACTCACTGTGCGCGATGGGAACCCCAAGGCGGTCGGCAAGCCCTTTACGACCGCTGTCGTCGAGTCCGCGCTCGCGTCGTACCCGGGAATGTTCCCGACCGCGCCGCCCGGTGAGGGCACGCCGTACGGCGTCTACTGGCCCACGACCGTCGAGCGCAGCGCAGCGCGCCCCGTCGTCGTGGTCGATGGCACCCCCATCGACGTGCGACCCCATCTCCTCGTTGAGGTCCCCGTCGTGTGGGACGCACCTGTGCAGCCCGATGCCGCGAGTGGTCAGTTGTTGAGTGGCTTCCCCGGCGTGTCGCCTCAACAACTGACCACTCGCGAGGGGGAGCGGGGCCAGCTGGACAGGTGCGACACCATGCGCATCCCCTTTGGGAGTGTGGCCGGTGCGCGCAGCGGCGATAAGGGAGGCGCAGCCAACATCGGAGTGTGGATCCCTGCAGGCGTACCCGACCGCGATGCGACGTATGCCTGGCTCACCGAGCAGCTCACTCCCGATCGGGTCCGCGTGCTCTTGCCGGAGGCTGCTCTCCTGGGCGTCGATGTGCACCACCTGCCCAACCTGCATGCCGTCAACATCGTCATCCACGGTCTGCTTGGTCGGGGTGTCGCCGAGAACGCGCGCACCGACCCCCAGGCCAAGGGACTCGCCGAGCACCTGCGCGCACGACTCGTCGATGTCCCCGCACTTCTCGTGCCTGAGCCTGGGACGGATCTGTCGTGAGTGCTGTCCCCGTTACCGACCGTGGCCGGCGCACCCGTGACGCCCTCGTCGTCGCCGCGCGCGGAGTCTTCGAGGAGCGGGGCTACGACGGCACGCGCATGGGCGACATCGCCGAGGCCGCCGGCGTGAGCCACGGCACCGTCTACACGTGGTTTGCCACCAAGGAGTCCGTGCTCATGGCGGTCGTGGAATCTCTGGTGGATGGTCTCTATGCATCGTTGAGCACTCCCGAGGTGGATGACGCGATCGCGCGCATCGATCTGGCCAACCGCCGCTACCTCGATGCCTATCGCGAGCATGCGCGCCTGCTCGAGGTGGTGGAGCAGGCGGCCACCACCGACGAGACGTTCCGCGGCGTGCTTACGGGGCTGCGTGCCGCGCACGTCGAACGTGTCGCGGCCACGATCCGTCATCTCCAGGTCGATGGACAGGCCCGCGCCGATCTCGATGCTCACGCGGCAGCCGCAGCACTGTGCGCCATGGTGGAGGGATTCGCACGCCATTGGTTCGGACGCGGCGAAGACCACGATGAGGCGACGGCCGTCGCGACCCTGACTCACCTGTGGGCGGGAGCCCTCGACTTGAGAACGACCGACTAGGGAGTGACTGATGCAGTTCACGGAGGAGCACGAGCAGTTCCGCAAGTCGCTGCGGCGACTCATCGACGAGGAGATCAACCCCCACGTCGACGAGTGGGAGGAGGCCGGAATCTTCCCGGCTCACGAGGTGTTCGCCAAGTTCGCCGAGCTCGGTGCGCTCGGCCTGGAATACGACCCGGAGTACGGCGGTGGCGGTTCAGACCACTCCTTCACCTATGTGCTGGCGCAGGAACTCGGGCGGATGGACGCCGCGGGCGTGCCCATGGCGATCGCGGTGGAGACCTCCATGGCCACTCCAGCGCTCGCACGCTACGGATCCGATGAGCTCAAGCGGACCTATCTCGAGCCCACACTGCGTGGCGAGATGGTGTGCTCTATCGCGGTGAGCGAGCCGGACGCGGGCTCCGATGTCGCCGGTCTCCGCACCCGCGCGGTGCGCGATGGCGACGAGTGGGTGATTACCGGACGCAAGATGTGGATCACCAACGGCACACAGGCCGATTGGCTGTGCCTCCTCGCGCGCACGGACCCTGATTCGCAGCCGGGCGACTACCACGGCATGAGCCTCATCATCGTGCCCACGTCGACACCCGGCTTCAGCGTGGGACGCAAGATCGACAAGATGGGCAATCGCTGCAGTGACACCGCGGAGATCGTGCTCGACGAGGTGCGCGTGCCGGTGAGCAACACCATCGGCGAGCCCGATCGTGGCTTCCAGCAGCAGATGGCGCAGTTCCAGGATGAGCGACTCGTGGGTGCCTACATTGCCGTCGCAGGTGCGCGCCGCGCACTTGATCGCACCAAGGAGTACCTCCAGCAGCGCATTGCCTTCGGCAAGCCCCTGCTGGCCAACCAGCATCTTCAGTACCGGTTGGCCGAGCTCTACGCCGACGTCGACACCCTCGACGGCTTCCTCCTTTACGCCGCCGACAAATACATGGCGGGCCAGGACGTCACCCGCGAGGCCACGGTGGCCAAGCTCAAGACCGGGCGCCTCGTGCGCGATGTCGCGGACACGTGCGTGCAGTTCCACGGCGGTATGGGC
>CAJBMR010000275.1 GCA_903954205.1 uncultured bacterium
AGGACGACGGCCGCTGGGCCGCCGCGCTCCTCGAAGTGACTCCCGCCGGCACCTTCGAGCACGGCGCATCCACCTTGCAATTGCTGCAGGACCCTGCTGATCCCAAGCGCTGGGCCCGCATCCGCCGGCAACTCTTCGATGCCCGTGCACTCCGCGTGCCCCCGGGCCGCGATGACAAGGTGGTCGCGGCATGGAACGGCCTGGCCATCGCTGCGCTCGCGGAGGCCGGGGCACTCCTGGACGAGCCGGAATGGATCGAAGCCGCCCGCGGTGCTGCCGACCTGCTCCTCGCCGTGCACCTCGGTGCAGGGCAGCCCGACAGGGACGGCTTGGCCGGCCCGCCGGGCCAGGAGGGTGACCGACTCGTGCGGACCTCGCGTGACGGCCGCGCAGGCTCGACCGACGCCGTGCTCGAGGACT
Source organism: uncultured bacterium (assembly GCA_903954205.1). Lineage (GTDB taxonomy): Bacteria > Actinomycetota > Actinomycetes > S36-B12 > S36-B12 > Mxb001. Next base: position 421 of record CAJBMR010000275.1, read on the forward strand.
ATGCCGATGTCGCGGAGGGCTTCCTCGCGCTCTACGCCGTCACGGGCGAGGACGAGTGGCTCGCCTTCGCGGGCATCCTGCTCGATGTCGTGCTCGGCCACTTCGCCGATGGCGAGGGTGGCTTCTACGACACCGCCGACGATGCCGAGCAACTCGTGCTGCGCCCGCGCGATCCCTCCGACAACGCTGCACCCTCCGGCTGGCTCGCCGCGGCGCAGGCGCTGCTCACCCACGCGGCGTACACCGGGGTGATGGAGCACCGCGTCGCGGCCGAGCGCGCCCTCGGCATTGCCGCATCGCTCGCGTCACGCGCACCGCGTGGCGTGGGCTGGGGCCTGGCTGCCGGCGAGGCGCTGCTCGACGGCCCGCGCGAGGTGGCGATCATTGGGCCCTCGGACGACCCCGCCACCCGGGCCCTGCATCGCGTTGCACTCATGGGCACCGCGCCCGGCCTCGTCGTCGCCGTGGGCCCGGAAGAATCCGACGTCCCACTCCTGCGTGACCGCCCGCTCGTCGGGGGGCTGCCCGCGGCGTACGTGTGCCGGCAGTTCACCTGCGAGGCGCCCGTGACCACTGCGGCAGACCTCAAGGCTCGCGTCGGAGCCCGCTCGGGGCCCGCGCCGGACTAGCCTGTCGGGGTGGGCCTCTCCGACGTTCTGTACGGCGCGTATGAGCGCCGGCTGCTGCGTCAGATCCCACCCGACCGCCGCCCCCGCCACGTGGGGGTCATCCTCGACGGCAATCGCCGATGGGCAACGAGCCAGGGCTCGGCCAGTGAGGCGGGGCACCGCGCAGGCGCGGCCAAGATCGTGGAGTTCCTCGGCTGGTGCGAGGAGGCCGACGTCGAGGTGGTCACCCTCTGGCTGCTCTCCACCGACAACCTCACGCGACCCGAAGCCGAGCTGCAGGCACTCCAGGGGATCATCGAGGAGACCGTGACCGGGCTCGCCGAGACCGGTCGCTGGCGCATCCATCCCGTGGGGGCACTCGATCTCCTTCCGGATCGCACCGCCCGACTGCTCAAGCAGGCGGCTGAGTCGACGTCCGACATCGACGGCATCCTCGTCAACGTCGCGGTGGGCTACGGCGGCCGGCGCGAGGTCGTCGATGCCGTGCGCTCCCTGCTCACCGAGCATGCCAAGGAAGGCACGTCGGTCGAGGACATCGCGCAGATGCTCGACGTCGAGCACATCGCCGAGCACCTTTACACCCGCGGCCAGCCCGACCCCGATTTAGTCATCCGCACGTCGGGGGAGCAGCGACTCTCGGGGTTCCTGCTCTGGCAGAGCGCCCACTCGGAGTTCTACTTCTGCGAGGCCTACTGGCCCGACTTCCGCCACGTCGACTTCCTCCGGGCCATGCGTGCCTACGCCGCCCGCCAGCGCCGCTACGGCGCGTAGGCCGAGTTGCGGCACCGCTTGGGCCGCTTCATGCGTGGGATTTGCTCTATCGAGCGTGATCGGGGTGGATAGCGCAAATCCTGAGCGGGTAGCACGAAGGCCGGCTCCTCCGTGGGCTCGTGAGGGGCTCGGCCGCGCGCAAGCCGAGTCCCTCGCTGACGCGAACCACATGCGCCCCGGATTTCACTGTTCTTCACCTGCGTCTCCGGCGTGTTGCGCGGACCACGGGGATGCCCCGTCCTAATGTCCGAACCATCGGGTCGGCACCCGGCCGATCCGCCGGACACGGTGCGCCGTGACTGCCGGACTGGGGGCTCGGGCCACCCGCCGGAAAGCGGCGTACCACGAGGAGATCTCGTGCCCGCTGCGCGCAGCCGCTCACGCAAGCCCGTCTCCCGCACCTACGTCCTCGACACCTCCGTTCTGCTGTCGGATCCGCATGCCCTGCTGCGCTTCGACGAGCACGAGGTGGTCATCCCCGTCGTGGTGGTGACCGAACTCGAGGCCAAGCGCACGCACCCCGAGCTGGGCTATTTCGCCCGCGCCGCGCTGCGACTGCTCGATGACATGCGCGTGAGTCACGGGCGCCTCGACGAGCCGATCCCCGTGGGCGACGCCGGCGGAAGTATCCGCGTGGAGCTCAATCACACCGATCCCTCGGTGCTCCCGAGCGGCTTCCAACTTGGCGACAACGACACGCGGATCTTGGCGGTCGCGCGCAATCTCGCGGCCGATGGCCACGACGTCGTCTTGGTGAGCAAGGACCTCCCCATGCGGGTCAAGGCATCCTCGCTGGGGCTCACCGCCGAGGAGTATCGCGCCGAGCTCGTCGTTGAATCCGGTTGGACCGGCATGGCCGAGGTCGACGTGGCCGCCGATCTCCTCGATGCGCTGTACGACGACACCGTGATCGACCTCGATGCCGCCCGTGACCTGCCGTGCCACACCGGCCTCGTGCTCCTGTCCGATCGCGGCAGCGCCCTAGGCCGTGTCACGCCGGAGAAGCGGGTGCGCCTCGTGCGCGGTGATCGCGAGGCCTTCGGCCTGCACGGCCGCAGCGCCGAGCAGCGCATCGCACTCGACCTGCTGCTGGATCCCGAGATCGGAATCGTCTCGCTGGGTGGCCGTGCCGGCACCGGCAAGAGCGCCCTGGCCCTGTGCGCCGGGCTCGAGGCCGTGCTTGAACGCCGCCAGCATCGCAAGGTGATCGTCTTCCGACCCCTCTACGCCGTCGGCGGCCAGGATCTGGGCTACCTCCCGGGGACAGAGAACGAGAAGATGTCGCCCTGGGC
>CAJBMR010000276.1 GCA_903954205.1 uncultured bacterium
GAGATTCATGCTGCTGGCGCCGAGGGCATCCTGGTCAATCTCGGCGGTGATGTCAGCGTGCGTGGGACCGCCGGCGGCAGCGACTGGACGGTCGGCATCCAAGACGATCGCGTCACCGGCTCACCGGTCGTGTGGCAGATGAAGTTGAACGGCGACTGCCGCTCCGTCGCTACTTCATCGTCGCTGCGCCGCCGGTGGAATGGTCGCCACCACGTGATCGATCCGATCACCGGCCAGCCGTCGCAGTCGGACCTGGCCCAGGTCACCGTCGCCGCTCCTACGGGCTGGCAGGCAGAGGCAGCGACGACGTACGCGCTGGTCCGTGGCTCGCGAGCGGCCACCGACTGGCTGGAGGCCAACTCGCTCGAGGCCCTGCTCTTCCCGCACGATCCCGCTTCACCGCCCCTACGAGTACGGGAGACCCACAATGTTTGATGCCCTCGCCAACATCCCGTGGACATGGCTTCTCATCCGCGCCTCTGGCATCACCGCGTGGGGACTTCTCACCGCTGTCGTCGTGTGGGGAATCCTGCTGCGCACCCGCGTGCTGGGACGCGTCGCATCACCGCAGGGACTGCTCGTCATGCACCGCTGGCTCAGCGCCCTCGCCCTGGGGTTCCTCTTCCTGCATATGGGGCTGCTGCTGATCGACCCCGCCGTGCAATTCACGCCGACGCAGCTCCTCATCCCCTTCACCTCGACATGGCAGCCCTTCGCCGTGGGCCTCGGGACCGTTGCCCTATGGATGCTCATCCCCGTCTCGGTGATGGGACGCCTGCGCTCACGGCTGGGCAAGGCGGGCAACGCCTGGTTCCGCCGCACCCACCTCATCGCCTACGCCGCATGGCCGGTCGCCACCGCGCACTACGTGCTCGCCGGCACCGATGCCATCGCCCAGTGGTCGGTCGCCCTGCTCATTGCCGGCACGTCACTGATCGTCCTCGCCCTCCTGGCGCGGGCATTCGTGCCGCCGGCCGCGCCGCGGCGAGCCGCCACGGCGGCTGAGAAGGCACCCGCTGTCGCGAACGCCGCAGCCGAGGCCCCGGCCGAGCCGGCGCTCGTCTCGTAGCCCGGCGCTCCGTCTAGTAACGAGGCGCCACCGACCTCGGCAGGGCCGCGAGGTCCGCCAGGTCGGTGGCGCTTAGCCGCACGTTCACGGCCGCGGCGTTCTCCTCGAGCCAGCGTCGGCGCTTCGTGCCCGGGATCGGGACAACGTGCTCGCCCTGTGCGAGCACCCAGGCGAGGGATACCTGCGCCGCGGTCACTCCACGACGCTCCGCGACCATGCGCACGCCATCGACAATGGCGGAGTTGGCCGCCATCGCCTCCGGGGTGAAGCGCGGATTCGCCGAGCGGAAGTCGCCCTCGCCGATCGTCTCCGCGGTGAGCGCACCGGTGAGGAATCCCCGCCCGAGCGGACAGTAGGCGAGGAACCCAATACCGCGCTCCTCCGTGAGTGCGAGTACGCCGTTGACGACGTTCTCATCGGTCCACAGCGAGAGTTCGCTTTGCACGCTCGACACCGGATGGACCACATCAGCCGCGAGGATCTCTTCAGCGGTCGCCTCGGACAGGCCCAGGTAGCGGACCTTGCCCACCGCGACCAACTCGGCCATCGCGCCCCATGTCTCCTCGATCGGGACCTCGGGGTCCACGCGATGCAATTGGTAGAGGTCAATCGTGTCGATGCCGATTCGCGCCAGCGAGGCGTCACACGCGGCCCGAATGTGCTCGGGGCTCCCGTCACGCCCATAGGTGGTCGCGTCGATCGGCACGAGGCCCGCCTTGGTCGCAATGACCACGCGGTCGCGCATGCCCGCGCGCACGACGTACTCGCGGATTATCTCCTCGTTGGTGAAGGGCCCGTAGACGTCGGCCGTGTCGAGCAGCGTGATGCCGAGATCCACGGCGCGGTGCAGGGTGGCCTCCACCTCGGCCGGATCAGCGTCGGCGACGTTGTAGGCCCACGACATCGGCATGCACCCGAGCCCGATGGCACTCACCTCGAGCTCACCCAGCATGCGCTGCTCCATGTGCACTCCCTGTCGTAGGCGGGCTCGGTACGTTAGTCCAGTGAGTCCGACGCAGTAGCGGGCGCCCACCGCCGAGGAGGCCACGATGTCCCTGACCCGATACGCCGGAGCAATGCTCATCGAACGCGTCGGAGTGGGTGCTGCTGCGGGCCTTGCCCCGGGTGTGCTCCTCAAGGCCTTCGGCATCGAGGAGACCGAGGACTCCCCCACGCTGCGCTACTTCGCCCGCCTCTTCGCCGTGCGCAACGCCGTGCTCGGAGTCCTGGTGTGGGAGGCGCGCCACGACCCGCGTCGCCTCGAGCGGGTGGCCTGGATCAACGCCGCGACCGAGGTCCTCGACGCCGCTGCGGCTGCAGCCCCCTTGGCCACGGGACGCACAAAGCCGCAGGCCGCCGCAGGTGCCATCGGAGCCTCGCTCGCCGTGAGCGCCGCCTTCGCCGGACTGGCCCTGCGCGCACGCCGCAGCATCCCGTCCTGAGAGAGTGAGCGCCCGATCCAAGGAGGCACGATGGTCGACATCCGCGTCGTGAGCGTCACGCTCACCGAGATCCACGCCGAGGCAGGGGCACCGGTATCGCCACCCACCCGCAAGGTGGTCGCGGCTGCCGTCGTGGGCAATCCCCTTGCGGGCAAGCCCCTCGTCGCGGACCTCGGTGAACTCGAGGAGATGAGCGCAGAGGTCGCAGGGATTCTCGTGCAACGTGCCCTCGAAGTGCTGGCCAGCGCCGGCGTCACGCCTGACCAGGTGCGCGGCTACGGCAAGGGGGCGATCGTCGGCACGCGCGGCGAGCTCGAGCACACCGCTGCCGTGCTGCACCCGCGTTTCGGCGCGCCGGTGCGCGCGGCGATCGGCGGTGGGGCAGACATCATCCCGGGCACCAAGAAGGTGGCCGGTCCCGGAGCGGCCATCACCATGCCCATCGGCAACAAGGACGACAGATGGGTCTTCGACGACATGGATTCCGCTGAGATCACGATTCCGGATGCTCCGCGCGACGACGAGATCCTCATCGCACTCGTGCTCTCGACAGGTGGACGACCCCACGCACGCGTCAAGAAGCCGGGGGCATGACATGAAGGTGATGATCGGGCTCGTACGTCGAGACGACATGAGTCACGAAGAGTTCGCCCAGTGGTGGACCCAGGAACACGCTCCACTGGCTAGCACCCTCCCGGGCGTGCGCAGGATCTGCTTCAACCTGCTCGAGGACGGCGCACCCTTCGACGGCATCGCGGAGCTGTGGTTCGACTCGGCTGATGCGGCGGATGCGGCGTACGCGACCGAGATCGGCAAAGCCGTGGCCGCTGACTCACTCGCGCACGTGTCCTCGCGCGTGCGGATGCCTGTGGAGGAGCACGCGATCCTCGGCTAGTGCTCGCAGTGCTTCTTGAGCCCCTTCGTAGCGCCCTTCAGGGTATCGCCGAGTGCCTTCTTCATGATGAAGCCCGGCAGTGGCAGCGACGGATCGATCGAGAGGGTGAGCGTGGCCTCCGTGCCCGCGCCCTTGGGCGTGAGCGACCACGATCCGCTGGCGTCCTTCTGCGCCTTGCTCGGGGCGACGAGCTTCCAGGACATGCCTGAGTCCGTGTGGGCGTAGTCGACCTCGAACTCGTCCTTGGCCACCTTGACGTCATTGACCTGACGTGCGCGGGCAGGCCGGCCATCGGCGTCGGTGGAGAGCACCTCGGCGGACACGCAGCCCGGGAACCAGTCGACCTGGCCGGGGATATTGCGAATCACCGCGAGGACCTGATCGAGCGGCGCGTTGATCGTCACGGTCTCGGATCCGGATACAGCACCCATGGGTTCACGCTAGGCGCCCGGACGGGTCGGCGGGGCCGCTTCTCCAAAGTGGGCAGGCGATAGCGTCTGGCGCCATGACCCAGGGATCGGAACTGCCGTCGCGCGCACGAGTGGTCGTCATCGGCGGGGGGATCATCGGGGCCTCCGTGGCCTACCACCTGGGGCACATGGGCTGGGGGTCCGAGACGCTCCTGCTCGAGCGCGACCGGCTCACCTCGGGCACGACCTGGCACGCGGCCGGACTCATGGTGACCTTCGGGTCCTTCTCCGAGACGTCGACTCGCATGCGCCACTACACGCGCGATCTCTACACCAGGCTGGAGGCCGAGACCGGGCAGTCGACCGGCTTCGCCCCCATCGGCCTCGTCGAGGTCGCTGCCGATGAGGGTCGGCTCGAGGAGTATCGCCGCGTCGCGGCCTTCAACCGACTCTGCGGCACCGAGGTGCACGAGATCTCTCCGCGCGAGGTGGCCGACCTCTTCCCGCCAGCGCGCACCGACGACCTGCTCGCTGGCTTCTACATGCCGCAGGACGGCCGCGTGAATCCTGTCGACGCCACGATGGCCCTCGCCAAGGGCGCGCGCATGCAGGGCGTGACGATCCTGGAGGGCACGCCGGTGCTCGATGTCCTGGTGAAGGACGGTCGCGTCGTCGGCGTGCGCACCGAGCGCGGCGATATCGAGTGCGAGTACGTCGTCAACTGTGCCGGCATGTGGGCCCGCCAACTGGCTGAGCGCTCGGGAGTCACGGTGCCCAATCAGGCCGCCGAGCACTACTACCTGCTCACGGACCCGATCCCCGGGCTCGATCCAGACCTGCCCGTGCTTGAGGATCCCGGCTCCTACGGCTACTACCGGCCCGAGGGCGACGGGATGATGATCGGCCTCTTCGAGCCCGTGTGCGCACCGTGGCACGTGGATGCGATCCCGGAGGACGCGTCGTTCCTCACCCTCCCGCCGGACTGGGAGCGGATGGGCCCCTACCTCGAGAAGGCGATGGCTCGCGTGCCGGCGTCGATGGAGGTCGGCATCCGCACGTTCTTCTGCGGCCCGGAGTCCTTCACACCCGACCTCTCCCCCGTCGTCGGCGAGTCACCCGAGGTCAGGGGCTACTTCGTCGCTGCCGGACTCAACTCGATCGGCATCCTCACCGGCGGCGGCATCGGCCGCGCGATCGCGACATGGATCGTCGACGGACTGCCCGACATCGACGTGACGGGCATGAACATCGACCGCTTGCACCCCTACCAATTGGCTCCGGAGTACCGCGCGACACGCACGGTCGAGTCGCTCGGCATGGTCTACCAGACTCACTTCCCGGGGAAGTCGATGCAGACAGCACGCGGCATCAAGCGCTCACCCGTGCATGATCGACTCGCCGCACAGGGTGCTTACTTCCGCGATGTCTCCGGCTGGGAGGGCGCCGACTGGTACGCCGGACCCGGTGAGACCGCCAAGGTCGAGAAGTTGACCTGGGGCCGGCAGAACTGGTTCGACACGTGGGCTCGCGAGCATCGGGCTATCCGCGAGGGCGTGGGCCTCATGGACATGTCGTTCATGGCGAAGTTTCGCGTCCAGGGCCCCGATGCCGGAGCTGTCCTGGACCGGATGAGCACCAATCGCGTGGATGGCGAGCCCGGAGTCATCACCTACACCCAGTGGCTCAACGACGGCGGGACTCTCGAGGCTGACCTCACCGTGACGAAGCTCGGCGAGGGCGACTTCCTCGTCGTCGCCTCCGACACGGCCCACCGTCACGTCGAGACGATGCTCAAGCGCGCACTCGAAGGGCACCGAGGATGGGTCACCGATGTCACCTCGGGGCTGGCGCAGATCAACATCCAGGGCCCCCGGTCACGCGAGCTCCTGCAGTCACTGACCCAGGCCGACCTCGGCAATGACGCCTTCCCCTTCCGGGCAGCACGCGAGATCGACCTGGGCTTCGCGCGAGTCCTGTGCGCGCGCATCACCTACCTCGGCGAGCTCGGCTACGAGCTCTTCGTGCCCGCGGAGCAGACGGCCTACGTCTACGACCTCGTCACCGAGGCTGGCGCGGCGTACGACCTGGCGCACGTGGGCCTGAAGGCGCTGTCGTCACTGCGCATGGAGAAGGCCTACCGCGACTTCGGCCACGACATCGACAACACCGACTCTCCACTCGAGGTAGGTCTCGGCTTCACGATCGACTGGGACAAGGACTTCGTCGGTCGGCAGGCGGTGACCGCGGTCAAGGAGTCGGGGCCGCTCATGCGCCGCCTCGCCCAGGTGCGCATCCTCGATCCCGAGCCGCTCATGTTCCACGGCGAGGTCGTCTACCGCGACGGCGTACCTGTGGGATACGTGCGGGCCGCGAGCTACGGCCACACCCTCGGCGGAGCCGTGGGGCTGGCGATGATCGAGACCGGCGAGCCCGTGACACCGGAGGTCATCAACTCCGGCACCTGGGAGATCGACGTGGCGGGTGTGCGCTACCCCGCCGTTGCCTCGCTACGTCCGATGTACGACCCGGACAACGCGCGCATCAAGGCGTAGCAATCAGATCGAGCCGAGCCAGTAGTCCTGCCAGCGCACGAAGATGAGCCCCAGGACAATGACGTAC
>CAJBMR010000277.1 GCA_903954205.1 uncultured bacterium
ATTGCGCAGGACGGACGACACGCGAGCGTGGGCGTACTGCACGGTGAATACCGGGTTGTCGTTGGTGCGAAGCTTGATGACCTCGAGGTCGATGGTCAGCGGGGAGTCGACCGGGTAGCGGATGAGCGAGTAGCGGGCGGCATCGACGCCGACCTCCTCGACAAGCTCCTCGAGGGTGACGATGGTGCCTGCCCGCTTGGAGAGCTTGACCTCCTCCCCTGCCCGGGTGATCTTCACGAGCTGCCCGATGAGCACCTCGACGTTGTCGTCCATGTCATCGCCCGCGCAGGCCGCGACCGCGCGAAGCCGATTGACGTAGCCGTGGTGGTCGGCCCCTAGGAGGTAGATCGCCGTGTCGAAGCCCCTGGTCCGCTTGTCGACGTAATAGGCGGTGTCAGACGCGAAGTACGTCATCTCGCCGTCGGCCTTGATGAGCACCCGGTCCTTGTCATCTCCGAAGTCGGTGGTGCGCAGCCAGGTCGCACCGTCGAGCTCGAAGACGTGCCCCTGCTCGCGCAGACGGGCCATCCCCCGCTCGACCGCACCCGAATCGTGCAGTGATCGCTCAGAGGACCAGGTGTCGAAGTGCGTGCGGAAGAGTTCGAGGACCTGTTGCTGCTGCGCCAGCTGCAGCGCGTACGCCGCCTCGCGGAACGCGACGAGCTGCTCGCCCTCGGGTAGACCCCCGAAGTCGGGATGCTCCGCGAGGACACTCGCCGCAAGGTCGGTGATGTAGGCGCCGTGGTAGCCGTCCTCGGGCACGGGGCGACCCTGCGCGACGGCCATGACGGAGGCCCCGAAGCGATCCATCTGCACACCGCGGTCATTGACGTAGAACTCAGTGGAGACCTCCGCCCCCGCTGCAGCAAGCACGCGCGCCAGGGCATCGCCGACCGCGGCCCAGCGTGTGTGTCCGAGGTGGAGGGGTCCCGTGGGGTTGGCGGAGATGAATTCGACATTGAAGCGGCGCCCTGCGAGGAGACTGCCGTGCCCGTAGCCGGGGCCCGCCTCCACAACCTGCCTCGCCACCACGCCCTGGGCATCGGCCGCGAGTCGGACATTGATGAAGCCCGGTCCCGCCACCTCGGCCTCGGAGATCCCGTCCACGGCCGCGAGGCGCGTGGCCACCAGATCGGCGATCTCACGCGGCGGACGGCCGGCCGACTTGGCGAGGGTGAGGGCCACCGGGGTGGCGTAGTCGCCGTGATCGCGGTTCTTGGGTCGCTCGATGACCACCTCGTCGGGTGCCTGCCCCGACAGGGATCCCTCGGCCTGGAGCGCCAGCACGCACTCGCGCACGGCGACGGACAGGTCCTCGGGAGTCATGACTGGAGCGTAATCGCCTGCGGACCGATCAGGCTGTGAGGATCTCTCCCCTCCCGAGGAGGCCCCGTGCTACGGTCACGGTGGCTGTGCTGCACAAGAACCACCGTTCGAGGGCGGTCGGAGGCCGGGAATCCCGGTCGGCGATCACCCTGGCTCCCTGGGAACTCCCAAGGCCGGGACGTCGGCTCGCACCACCAGCCCGCCGGGCGAGGTGCCCGGCGACCACGTATCCGCACTTGGGATCTAAGCAGTAGGAGTTACCCCGCATGGCACAGGGAACTGTCAAGTGGTTCAACGCCGAGAAGGGCTTCGGCTTCATCGCTCAGGCTGACGGGGGTGCCGATGTTTTCGTGCACTTCACCGCCATCCAGTCCGACGGCTACCGCAGCCTCGACGAGAACCAGACGGTCGAGTTCGACATCGTCCAGGGCCCCAAGGGCCCCCAGGCCGACAACGTCCGCATGATCTGACGCGGTCGTCATCGCATGAGGCCCGCCCCTTCGGGGGCGGGCCTCATGCTTTTGCGGATCCGGGTGGACGGAATGGCCGACATCGGCCACGACCGAGTGGGCCGGCACTACCGACCCGCCGTACCCCGACAAGACGACGCGAAACCGCGATTCCGCCGCGCGAAACGCGGCCAACTGCCGCCTGCGCCGCGGAAGGCATGGCTGGGGCTCGACTGGACGGAAGTGGGCACCCGAGTGAAGATGGAGTTATGAGCGACGACATCGAGAAGCTGCTCTCCCAGGTCTCCCAGACGACTCAGCCCACGGGGGCAACCCCCGCCAAGAAGGGCGGTGGGGAGGTCGCCAAGTCCAGCAGCGATAAGCCGGGTGGTCGCTTCGCCTTCGCCCTGATCGCGGGCGTCATCTTCGGTGGCATTGCGTTCGTCGTGGGCTGGCTCTTCACGCCATTCGTGCTCACCGGCACTTCGATGGGCGTGGGTGCGGCACTCGGCTCGTTCGCCACGGCACTTCTTGCGGGGCCGCCGCGCTGGTTCTCGTCGTAGCGGCGACTGTTACCCTCGGGGCCTCCCCAGCCCCCGTAGCTCAGGGGATAGAGCGCCGGTTTCCGGTACCGAAGGTCGCAGGTTCGAATCCTGCCGGGGGCGCGTTGTGACGTCTCGAGACATCCCTATGCTTCGGCCGTGTCCCAGACCGTCCTGACCGAGCGCGAGCGCCGGCGCAACCGCCTCTTCACCACGAGCGGTGTCGTCATCGAGTGGTACGACTTCATGGTCTACGGCCTGCTCGCCACGACACTGCAGCAGGTCTTCTACCCGACCGATAACGCAACCGTCGGGCTCATCCTTACCTTCGCGACCTTCGCGGTGGGCTACATCGCCCGTCCGATCGGCGGACTGGTCATCGGTCGGCTCGGCGACACCAAGGGGCGCAGGTTTGCCCTGGTGCTCTCCACGACCCTCATGCTCATCCCGCTTGCCATCACCACGATCCTGCCGACGTACGACCAGATCGGGATCCTCGCGCCGATCCTGCTGACCCTCATGCGCCTGATGCAGGGCTTCTCCGTGGGCGGTGAATACTCCGGCGCCCTCACCGCCCTGAGCGAGTCCGCAGGCCAGCAGGGTCGCGGGCGCAGCGTGTCCCTCGGACTCGCGACCGCGATGGGCGGCAATCTCCTGGCGTCCCTCGTCGTCTTCGCCACGACGGTCATCTGGGGCCAGGAGGCGCTGGCCGAAGGCACCTGGCGCATCCCCTACGCCGTCGGCTTCGTCCTCGCCGTCGTGGCTGTGCTCATGCTGCGCAAGATGCGCGAGACGGAGTCCTTCGAGTTGGCGGCTCAGGCTGGTGACACGGGCGCTCCCGTGCGCTACCTGCTGAAGGCCTACCCCGGCGCGACCTTTCTCATGCTCGCTCTCGCGACCTGGAGTGGCGTCACGGTCTACACCCTCATCTCGTGGATGCCGTCCTATCTGGAGACGGTCGTGGGCATCTCCGACGCACGCGCGGACCTCGTGTCGGCGCTCATCTCGGTCATCTACATCGCGCTCATCATCCCCGTGGCAGCCCTGGGCGATCGGCGCGGACGCCGGCCCCTCATGGTCGGGGCAGTGATCGCCTACGTCGTGCTGGCGATTCCCTCGATCCTGCTGCTCAACAGTGGCGTCGTCGCAGGGGTGCTCCTCGCCATCGTGGTGCTCGCCGCAATCCAGACCTTCGTTGACTCGACGACGACGACAGAAATGACCCAGCTCGTGCCCACGAAGGTCCGCTACACCGGCCTTGCGCTGACCTACAGCATCGGCATGATCATCGGGAGTTTCACACCCGCCCTCGAAGAGTCGCTCCTCGGCTCGACGGGCAGTGTCCTCGTCCCGGCATTTGTCCTCATCGGGATCTCGCTGTTGCTGATTCCCGTGATCGCCGTCTTCCCGGGATACGTGACCCGGGCGCAGGCCGAGGACGGGGAGACGGCACTTGCGTGAAGCCCAGACACGGGGGCGCACGACCCAATAGCGTGCACGTCGGCCCTCGACCGATCGGAAGGAATCCCATGTCCGCCCAGAGAGACCGCCTCGACCCCGCCTCGCGCGAGCCCCTGGAGATGCTGCTCACGGCCGTCCCCGGTGGCTTCAACGCCATCGCCGACATCGTCGAGCGCCGCGCCTTCGTCCGCCAGCTCCTCCAGTCGATGACCGCCGATCTCCCGCCGAACGATCGCGTGGTCACCGAGGAGCGCACGATCCCGGGCCCGCCCGGAGGCGCGGATGTCACGGTGCGCATCTACACGCCGGCTGACGCCACCGGCGTCCTGCTACCCGGGATCTTCTACATCCACGGCGGCGGGATGATCATCGGCGATCTGGAGGGCGAGCATCTGCGCGCGCAGATGCTGTGCGAGTTGGTCAACGCCGTCGTCGTGTCGACCGACTACCGCAAGGCACCCGAGCATCCCTACCCCGCGCAGGTCGACGACTGCTACGCCGCGCTCACCTGGCTCAGCCAGCACACGACCGAGCTCGACATCGACCCGTCACGTCTCGCCGTCTATGGCGGAAGCGCCGGCGGCAACCTCGCCATCGCGACAACCATGACGGCGCGCGACCGCGGTGGCCCGACCATCTCCTTCCTCATGGCGCCTTATCCGATGATCGACGACCGCAACGAGACTGCGTCGAGCCACGAGGTGACCGAGGTCGGCATCTGGGACCGTGCGGGCAGTATCGAGGCATGGTCGTGGTTCCTGGGTGGCAAGCCCGCCGATGGTTACGCCGCGCCGTCGCGTGCCACTGACCTGGAGGGGCTGCCGCCCACATTCATCGACGTCGGGGAGATGGACCTCTTCCGCGATGAGGACATCGCCTTCGTCGCGAGGCTGACCCAGGCCGGAGTGCCCACCGAGTTCCACCTCTATCCGGGCGCCTACCACGCCTCGGAGGTGTTTGCCCCCGAGGCAGCGCTCAGCCAGCGCATCTGGGCAGCCCGGCTGTCAGCCCTCGCCCGGGCCCTGCACCCGTGACATGAAGGCCACCATCTTCGACGGCACGTCGCAACGTCCGTTCACCCCGAACGATGCACAGGCGGTCTCGGCGTCGACCCCCTACGTCTGGATCGATGTGATCCCGTCGGGCCCTAAGGATCCGCAGGTGCTCGCCCTGCTCAAGGACATGGGCTTCACGGAAATGGTGGCGACGTACACCACGCGCGCCTATTCCAGCGGAATGTTCCAGGCATTCGGTGACAACATGCTCGGCAGCACCTACGCCGCGCCCGACTCAGGAGATACCCCGGTCCTCGTCCACTGCGTCTGGAATGCCGGGTGCTTCATCACCATTCGGACGGGAGCCGATAAGGCCATAGCCGCGGCTCTCGAGGACCTGGGACCGACCGCCAAGTCGCTCTTCGCAAGTCCTGGCCCGGCACCCGGCGTCATCCTCCAGCTCATCCTCGACAGCATCGATCGCCAGCTCACCAACCTCCAGACGCAGATTGGCCTGCTTGACGGTCAGATCATCGTGACGACCAACCCAGAGCAGATCACGCAACTACAGCAACTGCGCTCCCCCATCGAAGCCCTGGCCACGTCTGTTCCGGGATATGCCGAGAACCTCAGCGAGTCGCTCGTCGACCCGGCATCGCTCCCCGGCGTCGATTCAGCC
>CAJBMR010000278.1 GCA_903954205.1 uncultured bacterium
ACCCGGCAACTGGAATTGGGGTTGACGACCACCTGCTGGCCGACCTTCAGGGGAATCCCGGAGCCATCCTCGTGTGTGCCGGGTCCAAGCGCATCGACGACACCGACGGTTTCGTGCCCGGGAGTCAGCGGAAATGTCGCCAGGAACTGGCCCTCGTGCAAATGCAGATCCGTGCCGCACATTCCCGCCGCGGTCACCCGAAGGCGCACCTCCCCCGGGCCAGGTTCAGGAGTCGCGACTTCGCGAACTGTGAACTCCCCCGGAGAGTCATAGACGACAGCGCGCACGTCGGTCGCCGCTACTGGGCCATATCGACAAAGCGGCTGTAGTGGCCCTGGAAGGCGACTGTGATGGTCGATGTCGGGCCGTTGCGGTGCTTGGCGACGATGAAGTCGGCCTCGCCTGCACGCGGTGACTCCCGCTCGTAGGCATCCTCGCGGTGAAGCAGGATCACCATGTCCGCATCCTGCTCGAGGCTGTTGTGCACGGCGATGCCGCCGGCAATGAAGTTGTGCGTGCCAGGGACGGTCGCGTCGTAGACCTCCTGCTCGCCGATGGACTCGATCGACACGATCTCGTCCCAGTGCACGTCATTGGTGGCCATCAGCTCGAGGTCCGCGGACTCCAGGACTGTGGCGACACGACCGAGTCGCTCTCGGCTGGGCGCGTGCTTCCACATGGTGCTTCCACAGAAGGACGTGCCCATCGCCGCAGCGAACTCGCGGTGGGTCATGCCGGTGTCGCTAATGACCTGCTTGACGTCTTCCCAGACCTCGCGGGGCACGGTGTCGCGATTGGTGTTGGGCTCGATCGTCTCCAAGATCGCGAGCAGTCGACGACCGGTCTCTCCACGCTCGCCGTGCGCGTTGATGCGACGGAGGAACACCTTCTGGTCAGCGGCTCCCGAAATGTCGACCCAGTAAGAGGGGCGATATCCCGCCTTGGCCACCGTGCGAATGCGGGCGATGATCCCAAACCGCAGGAGCAGCCGGGCGACGTCATCGGCGAGGCGGCGACTGGTGGAGGAGTAGTAAATGCGTCCGCCCCTGCCCAACCGGGTGATCTGAATGGAGCCGTCAGTCGCCCAGAGGTGGCGCAGGAAGAGCGCGATCTGCTGCTTGGGAAGGCAGAAGACCTCGCCCGGAACGAACTTCTCGTGACTGCGCTTGCCGAAGAGGCCCAGGTCGTCGAGCCAGGCGTTGATGGGATTGCGCACGCCATGCGTCACCGGGCGATTCGAGGCCAGTCTCAGTGTGAGGCAGCGAGCCTCCGGGTAGTCGTCGACTGAAGCACGGACGTCGAACGCGCGGGTCGCGGAACCACGAACGGCCTCGAGGTTGGCGGGGTCCTTGGTCGCGTAGCGGAGGGGCTGACGCGGCAGCATCGATCCATCGCCGATGAGGTGGGCGAGCACGACGACCTGGTCGTCGCTCCACATGTCGAACTCAACTTCGGGTGCGGGCACGTGCCGAGGCGTGGCAATGCGATCCCCTGGCTGAAGCTCGCCGAGGCTCTTCCAACCGTGGTAAGTCAGGAGAGGATGGTTGGCGGTGAGATCGACGGTGCGACCGCTCGCGGTGGTGAGCGTGAAGACTTCCTTGCGCCCGG
>CAJBMR010000279.1 GCA_903954205.1 uncultured bacterium
GACCGGTGCCCCTGATCCGCTGGTCTCCAACGTGACTCGCTTGGCGACGAGCGTGCCCTTCTCGCGAGCTGGGTCGACTCGACCGACGAGGCGTCCCCCGTGCAGAACCGGCATCGCGAAGTAGCCGTGCACGCGCTTAGCGGCAGGCGTGTACGCCTCGAGGCGATGCTCCATGTCAAAGAGCCGCTCCATGCGGTCGCGATTCCAGACAAGGGAGTCGAAGGGCGAGAGCAGCGTCGTGCGAGACCGCTCGCGGGACGACGTGCCCAGCCACTCCAGTGCCTCCGACGACGCCCAGGCGCGCTGGTCCCAATCGCGGACCGACACCTCGACCAGGTCCGTTTCCCCGATGTGGGCGCTGGCGTCGCCAACCTTGAGCCGGTGGATATCGGCGATGTCCCCGATCGTGCCGACGCCGACCGAGTGGCCGCCGAGCTGAACGAGCCGGCGTAGGCACTCCGCATCGGATGGTCCGTGGATGCCATCGTCGTCGACCCAGCGCCGTTGCTCACGCAGATCGGGGGGCACGACGCGCTCGGGCAGGTCGTAGACGCGCTTCCAGGCCCGGCGCTGGGAGACGATGACGTTGCCCACGAGCAGATGCCATTCGAGGGCGTTCTTCGTCTCCGACCAGGACCACCATTCCCCACCGAGGCGCCCGCCTCCGAGTTCGGTGACCGTCATCGGGCCGTCGGTAGCGAGGCGCTTGAGGACCCGTCGGAGCTCCTTGGTGCTGGGCGCGTCGTTCCAGGTGCAGCCCCGGCGCGCGTAGTGGCGACGGCGGAAGGCGAACCACGGCCACTCCGACATCGGGAGGATGCACGCGGCGTGCGACCAGTATTCGAATGCGGTGTCGCCACTCCAGTACGCCGATTCGACCGCCTTGCGTCCGATCGCCCCTAACCGGGCGTAGGCGACGAGCTCATGTGATCGCGCAAGCACAGAGATCGTGTCGAGTTGGACGGCTCCCAGATGCTCGAGCATGTTGACGACCGACTGCTCGCGCGTGCCTTCACTGCGCGGCACCTTCGGAGTGCCGAGGAGTCCCTGGGCCCACAGCGACGCGCGCCGAGCCTCGTCAGCGGAGATCTCCACCTTCGTTGAGTGGCGGGTTGTCGCACGCGACACGCCGCGAGAACCTGTCATGAGGCGCCACTCAACGAAGTAAGCCCTCGAGCGGGACGAGGTCTTCGGGGAGTAGGTCGGCCGTCCATGCATCGACCCGTTCGCCGCGCTGGACGACCATGCGTCTCGCGGGGTCAGCGTGGACATGGAAACCGACCTTCTCGACCATCCGGCGCGAGGGGACATTGCCCACCAGGGCATTCCAGGTGACGACCCCACAGTCGGCTTCGCGGAAGGACCAGTCGCAGACGAGCCAAAGGGCAAGGGATCCCACACCGCGACCTCGCGCCCAGGGCGCGACGAAGTAGCCCACGTCTGCTCGTCCCGCTCCATCAAGCATCACGCCGATATTGCCGCTGTAGCGGCCGTCAACCTCGATCGCCCAGCGCGTCTCGCCGTCAACCGACGTGCCCACCGTGCGGGCGAGATAGGCGTCGGCGTGCTCGAGCTCGTAGGGATGAGGCACGGTGGTCCAGGTCCAGGTCTGCTCATCGCGGCAGGCGAGCACCATGTCCTCGCGGTCTTCGTGCCGAAGCCTGCGCAGCAGCACCGGACCAGCGGAAAGGTCGGGCACGTCAATGGGCCCTGCGCCAACCTGCTGGTGACGGCTCATGGCTAGCCCGACAGGGGTGGCTCTGCCGACCCGCCGGGCCCTTCCGGGACGATGTTGACGAGCTTGGGCGGCCGCACGATAACGGTCTTGATGCCCTTGCCTTCGAGTGCCTTGACGACACCGGGGGTTGCCAGCGCCTGCTCGCGCAGGTCCTCCTCGCTGATGTCGGGCGACACCTCGAGTCGGTCGCGGACCTTGCCGGCGATCTGCACCACGCAGGTGACCGAGTCCTGCACCAGCAGCACCGGATCGACCTCGGGCCAGCCGGCGCGCGCCACTGACGGCGCGTGGCCGAGCAGCCGCCACATGTCCTCGGCGGTGTACGGCGCGGTGAGGGAGAGCAGGATGGCGACGGCCTCAGTGGCCTCGCGCACCGCCGGATCGGCCGGGCCGCAGCCGGAGTCGATCGCCTTGCGGGTGGCGTTGACCAGCTCCATGGCCTTGGCCACCGCGACGTTGAAGCGGTAGGTCTCCACGGCGAGGGCAGCGTCATGCAGCGTGCGATGGGTCATCTTGCGCAGCGCGAGGTCGCCGGTGGTGAAGTCGACGCCGGGCTCGCTCGCCACATCCTGGGCCAGACGCCAGGCGCGCGCAAGGAACTTCTTGGAGCCCGCAGGAGACACCTCCGCCCAGTCGATGTCGTCCTCCGGTGGCCCGGCGAAGACCATCGTCAGGCGAATCGCATCGACGCCATGCACCGCCAACTCGTCCGACAGCTTCACGAGGTTGCCGCGCGACTTGCTCATGGCCGAGCCATCCATGACGACCATGCCCTGGTTGAGCAGGCGCGTGAAGGGCTCGGTGAAGTCCACCATGCCCATGTCGTAGAGCACCTTGGTGAAGAAGCGGCTGTAGAGCAGGTGCAGGATCGCGTGGGTCACGCCGCCGACGTACTGGTCGACCGGCATCCA
>CAJBMR010000280.1 GCA_903954205.1 uncultured bacterium
CGACGTCGACCCCACCCGCGGCCGCGATCAGGGCGTCAGCGCCCGACCCGGCACCACCGAGAAGGTAGATGGCCGACGTACCGCGCAGATAGAGGAAGGCCACGCGTGGTGCATCGGCAGGCGATGCTGACGTGGGATCGGCTGGGTCCGCGGGCAGTGTCGCGAGCAGGGGAGCGGGATCGACACCGACCGCCTTCGCGATCGCAGTCGTGCGCGGAGCCATGTCTGCGAGCGTCCATGCCTCGGGCACCTCGACGATCCGCGCACCTGCTGCTTCGATCTGGTCGAGGGCCTCCGGTGGCGTGGTGCGCGCGTCCACGATGACGAGATCGGGGTCGAGCGCGATCACGCGCTCCGCGGAGACGTTGTGCGCCTTGGTGACCACCTCGGCCTGCGCGGGCACCTCGCTGGTTTCGTCACGCCCGACGACCCTCTCGCCCACTCCCAGGGCCACGAGCGTCTCGCCGACTCCCGTGGCGAGGCTCACGATCCGCGCGGGTGTCTGGGGTCCGGGCTTCGATAGTGGAGTGATCTCGGGAAGGTCGGCTGCGGTGATGATGATCGGCCCCCCCGGTGTTGCCGGAGCGGAGGAGCCTGTCGAGGCACTAGCCGTCGGGGACTGCGCCATGGTTGTCGGAGAGCCGGTGCTTGCTCCTGCGCACGCGGTCAGTGTGAGTGCCATCGCAGCGAGAGCCGCCCCTGTCGGGCTGGCCCGGCGTACACGCATGAAGCAAGTATCCCCACCGTGCGCGGAAGTGTTCCCGACGCGGCGTCGGCATCTTCCCGACAGCGTGTCAGGCCGCGAGTGAGGGCGCGTGCCTACCTTCAAGACATGCGTCGCGTCATCGTCACCCTCGCGACCACCGTCGTGGTGGCGGCGTGGATGCCCCCCGTGCAGGCCGCCACCTCACGGCCCGACGGGTCTCCCGAGGGTGCGCAACTGTCGCAGGCGATCCACGGGGTTGCGAGCACGAAGACGGTCGACCCAGCGCTCACCCGCACGTCCGTCCCCCGGGCGGGTGCCAAGGGAAGCAAGGGTCAGACCCTGATGGTGACGCCCACCGGTGGTCTGTCGGCCCTGGGGCAGACGGTCACGGTGCGCGGACGTGGATTCAGCGAGCTCGTCGGCATCTACGTCGGCCTGTGCGTGATGCCACGCGCGGGAGCTAAGCCCACGCCATGCGGCGGTGGTGTCGATCAGGATGGCAGCTCGCAGGCTTCGGCTTGGATCTCCTCGAATCCACCGCCCTACGGCGCGAGCCTCGCCATCCCCTACAAGCGCGGCGGCAAGTTCAGCGTGCGGATCAAGGTGAGCCCCCGCATCGGCTCCTACGACTGTCGCGTGGTGCGATGCGCAGTCGTCGCTCGCGCCGATCACACCCGTGCCAACGACCGTGCCTGGGATGTCGCGGTCCCCGTGACCTTCCGATAGTTCACACGACAATGAAGGAGTACCCGATGCGCATCATGCGAGTCACCGCCCTCACGGCCGCGGCCCTGGCCATGACGGCCACGACTCTGTCTGCCGCACAGGTCGCCACCGCTGCTGACTTCAGCGTCACGGCCAACGGCGTGGCGAGTGGCGGCACCATCGCGGATCTACCAGCGAGTTCAACGGTGCAGATGGCGGTAAACAACCTGCCGGCGGGCGTCGGACTCTACGCCCTCCACTGCCTTGTGCCGCCGCCCGGCGCCAGCCCTGTGCCGATCCGCTGCGATGCGGGCACTGGCACGCTCGTCTACATCATGGCTGCGGACCAGGCGCAGACGACGAGCCGACCGATCGTCGCCAACGCCGAGTTTGTGGGCAAGAATCCGAACCCGCAGACCGGAGACACGGGTACGACGGACGTGAACTGCAGGGTCGACACCTGCGCCATCTACACCCTGGGAGCGGGACGCGATAGCACCAACCGCGCCTACACGAAGTTCTTCGCGACCGAGTTCGCCGAGGTGGGGCCGCAGGCCGAGGACTGGGCCGTGGCCTCAATCCGCGGTCAGATCATCAAGGGTGCGTGGAAGCCCAGGGTCTCCAACGCCAAGGCCAGCAACTTCGTTGTGACGCTCAAGTCCGGGCTCAGCGCTGCTCTCGAATCGGATGCATGCGAGGTCAGCCAGAAGGGCAAGATCCGCGCGCTCGCGACTTCGGGCACGTGCACGGTGACGATCTCCTCGCCGGGAAATGACGAGTGGGCACCCTACGAGCGCGAACTCACCTTCCGTCTGACGAAGTAGCAAGAGGGAGCGTGTCAGCTCCTCCCATGTGCACTGAGTGAGCGAGAGGCCCTGCGCAA
>CAJBMR010000281.1 GCA_903954205.1 uncultured bacterium
CGATCCTGTCGGCCATGCTCGTCGACATCAGCCAGCGCCTCCTCGAGGGAGGTCGCGAGCGAGCCGGCTCCCTCGATGGCCTCATTGCCTTCCACGTCGACTTCGCACTCGATCATCCCGACCTCATCGACGTCCAAGCGCGCGACCTCGCCGCGGTGCCCGACGACGATCGCCGCGCGGTGCGACGCTTCCAGGCGCAGTACGTCGACCTGTGGGTGCGCGCCCTCGTGGCCGAGCGTCCCCAGGTGTCGGAGGATCGCGGGCGTGCGGCAGTCCACGCGACCTTCGGTCTCATCAACTCCACCCCACACAGCGCTCGGCTCTCGCGACCCGAGATGACGACCCTGCTTCGAGGGATGGCCCGGTCCGCCCTTGCCCAGGCACCTGCGGGGGAGTAGAGTGAACGATCGTTAACTAACGATCGGAGTCGCGGTGACGGCCTTCGCGCCCCTGTTGGACGACCTTGCGTCCCGGCGAGCGCGTGCCGCGCGCGGCGGTCCGGAGTCGGCCCGGGAGCGGCACCTCGAGCGGGGCAAGCTGCTTCCCCGTGATCGCGTCGAGGCGCTCCTGGACGACGGCACGGCCTTCCTCGAGATCGCTCCGCTAGCGGCGGAGGACCTCTACGGCGGCGATGCGCCCGCGGCGGGCGTCATCGCCGGTATCGGACAGGTGAGCGGTCGCCTGTGCGTGATCATCGCCAACGACGCCACTGTCAAGGGCGGCACCTACTACCCAATGACGGTGAAGAAGCATCTGCGGGCGCAGGAGATCGCCCGAGACAACCTCCTGCCGTGCATCTACCTCGTCGACTCAGGTGGTGCCTTTCTCCCGATGCAGGACGATGTGTTCCCGGACCGGGATCACTTCGGCCGGATCTTCTACAACCAGGCGACGATGTCAGCCATGGGCATCCCGCAGATCGCCGCGGTGCTCGGCTCCTGCACAGCGGGCGGGGCGTATGTGCCGGCCATGAGCGATGAGACTGTGATCGTGCGCGGACAGGGGACGATTTTCCTCGGTGGCCCACCCCTGGTGAAGGCGGCAACCGGCGAGATCGTCACGGCGGAGGAGCTCGGCGGCGGGGACATGCACGCGCGCACCTCCGGTGTCGTGGACCACCTCGCCGACGATGATGCCCATGCGCTGCGGATCGTCCGCGAGATCGTCGCCACCCTGCCACCGGCGCCCGAGGGAGCCTGGGCCCTCGCCGAGTCACGTGAGCCTGCGCGGGCGATCGATGACCTGCTCGACATCGTGCCCACCGACCCCCGCACGCCGTACGACGTGCGAGACGTCATCACATGCCTGGTGGACGGGGGCGACTTCACGGAGTTCAAGGCGGAGTACGGCACGACGCTCGTCACGGCCTTCGCGCGCCTGCACGGCCATCCGGTGGGCATCGTGGCCAACAACGGCATCCTCTTCTCGGAGTCGGCCCAAAAGGGTGCGCACTTCATCGAGCTCTGCGACCAGCGCGGCATCCCGCTCGTCTTCCTGCAGAACATCTCGGGGTTCATGGTGGGCCGCGACTACGAGGCCGGGGGAATCGCCAAGCACGGAGCCAAGATGGTCACGGCGGTCGCGTGCGCGCGCGTGCCGAAGTTCACCGTCGTGATCGGTGGCTCCTTCGGTGCGGGCAACTACTCCATGTGCGGGCGGGCGTACTCCCCACGCTTCCTGTGGATGTGGCCGAATGCCCGGATCTCGGTCATGGGTGGCGAGCAGGCGGCTGCCGTGCTGTCGACCATCAGGCGTGACCAGGCCGAGGCCCGTGGCGAGGAGTGGTCGGCGGACGCCGAAGCGGAGTTCTCCGCTCCCATCCGGGAGCAGTATGAGACGCAGGGATCGCCGTACTACTCCACAGCGCGCCTGTGGGATGACGGCGTCATCGACCCGCGCGAGACCCGGCGCGTGCTCGGCCTTGCACTCGAGGCGGCACGCCATGCGCCGCTGCCCCCCGTTCGCTACGGCGTCTTCCGGATGTGAGCATGTTTGATCGCGTGCTCGTGGCCAATCGCGGTG
Source organism: uncultured bacterium (assembly GCA_903954205.1). Lineage (GTDB taxonomy): Bacteria > Actinomycetota > Actinomycetes > S36-B12 > S36-B12 > Mxb001. Next base: position 2,023 of record CAJBMR010000281.1, read on the forward strand.
AGATCGCGGTCCGCATCCTGCGCACCCTGCGCCGTCTCGGTATCTCTGCCGTCTCCGTCTACAGCGATGCTGACGCTGGCGCGCAGCATGTGCTGCTCGCCGATACGGCTGTCCGCCTCGGACCCGCACCCGCGCGTGAGAGTTACCTCGACATCGATCGGGTCATCGCGGCGGCGATCGCCTCGGGCGCACAGGCGGTGCACCCGGGCTATGGCTTCCTGTCGGAGAACCCTGCCTTCGCGCGTGCCTGTGCGGAAGCGGGACTGGTCTTCGTCGGACCCGGACCCGAGATCATCGAGGCGATGGGCGACAAGATCGCGGCCAAGGAAGCTGCTATCGCTGCCGGTGTGCCGGTGGTGCCGGGTCGACATGACCAGGGGATGGACGATGCTGCGGTGGCCGCCGCGGTCGAGGAGATCGGCAGGCCTGCCTTGCTCAAGCCCGCTGCCGGCGGCGGGGGCAAGGGCATGCGCATCGTGCGCCCTGGCGAGGACGTCGAAGCA
>CAJBMR010000282.1 GCA_903954205.1 uncultured bacterium
GGCGTGAGGTGAGCCGGCACTCGGTCACGGTTGCCTCAGGATGGATGGTGTCTCCGATGAAGACCGGCTGCTTGGCGCGGACCTCATCGAGCCCAAGCCAGGCGACGACCGACGTGAAGTATCCGGTATGCGTCATCAGCCCGAGACAAAGGCTTAGCGTCAGCGGACCGTGCGCGATGCGCCGACCGAATTGTGTGCTCGCGGCGTACTCCTCATCGAGGTGCAGCGAGACGATGTCGCCCGTCAGGCCGGCCCAACTGACCAAGTGGGCGTCCGTAATGGTCACCCCCGGTGCCACGACCACGTCGCCCTCGGCGAGGTCCTCCCACGTGCCCCCGTGGACCGCTGCCTTCACCCGACTCGCCGCCTGGATCACTAGACCTCGCTCTCGAGCAAACGTATGTTTGTTAGGTTAGTGCAGCCGCGCATGGGGGTCAAGCGGATTCGTGCGATACCCCTACCAGCCCACCATCGTGCGAACCTCGGACTTGACCACCTTGCCGCTGGGATTTAGCGGTATCTGCCCCGGGCCGACAAGGACGATGACCTTCGGGACCTTGTAACTCGCCAGGCGCTGACGCAGGAAGTCCCGCACCTCGCCTTCGGTCAGGTCGTGACCTTCACGAACGCTGATCACGGCGCGCACCTCCTCGTCCCACTCGAGACTGGGCACGCCGAGGATCGCTGCCTCCATGACCGAGCCGTGGGTCTGCAGCAGCTGTTCGATCTCCGAGCAGTAGACGTTCTCGCCACCGGTCTTGATCATGTCCTTGGCCCGGTCACGGAAGAACAGGTAGCCATCCGCGTTTCGCGTCGCGAGGTCTCCGGTCTGCAGCCAGCCGTCGCGGAGGACTTCAGCGGTGGCCTCGGGTCGGCCGAAGTAGCCCGTCATCAGCCCGGGGCCGCGAACGTAGATCTCGCCTATCTCGTCGATCCGGGCAGGGGTGACGCCATCGTCCAGGCGCAGTTCCACCTCGGCCAACAGGTACTCCTGGCCGATGGAACCGTCGATGTCGTCTCGCAGGACATCTGACGGTAGGAGTCTCGTGACCATCGGGCCGGCCTCCGTCAGGCCGTAGCGGAAGTAGAGATCAAGGTCAGGCATCAGATCCATCAGGGCCAGCTTGTCCGGCATCCGCAGGAGGCCCGCTCCACTGTGCAGGGAGCGGAAGCTCGCCCTGAATCCCGCCGCCTCAAACGCACCTGTCCCCAGCATCCGCCGGATCATGTTGGGCACGAGGAACATGTTGGTGATCCGCTCTCGAGTCACCGCCTCAGCCACGTGACCCTCGTCAAACCTGTTCATCAAGAGCACGAAACGACCAGCCACGTAGTGCGGCAGGAACCAGCAGAGAAGGGCGGCCGAGTGGAACAGCGGAGTACTGATGAGCCCCCTGTCGCCCACGCTCGCGGCCACTCGGCAATCCATAATCTCGTTGAATGCATTCGCTAGGCACGCCCGATGGGACAGCACTACGCCCTTCGAGAATCCTGTCGTGCCGCCGGTGAACAGGATTGTGGCCGCGTCCTCCGGGCCGTAGGCGAGGGGCAGTTCGCCGCCCGGGACCAGCATGGCTTCGAAGTTGTCACCCTCTACGAAGACGCGGGTCCCCGGTTCGAGATCACCCGTTGCTAGGGCGGCCTCAATTCCACTCACGTGCTCCTTGGCAACGAGGATGACCCGAGCACCCGTCTCGTTGATTCCGTGGACGAGTTCCTCGGTTGTCCAGCGCCAGTTGTAGGGGACGAACGATCCACCTGCGACAACCGCGCCGATGAACGTCTCCGCACTGAACACGGTGTTGCCGGCCAGCAC
>CAJBMR010000283.1 GCA_903954205.1 uncultured bacterium
CCTCGAAGGCGGGCATGAGCGCGTTGATCCGCACAAGGATCGCGATGCCCTCGGGCGGCACTCCCTCGCCGATGAGGCTCGCGATGTGGGCCGCGACGGCCTGAGCCTCGGCGACCTCGTCGTCGAAGTCGCGCACCTCGGGCTCAGGACCCGGGCCGCACTGCGAGACGAGGCGGCCCGCGCCATCACCCACATCCACAAGCAGCGCATTGGCCAGGGCAACGACGGGCTCCGTGCTGCGGTAGTCGCGGACCAGCCTCACCTCGGTGGCGCCAGGGAAACGGCGTGGGAAGTCGCGCAGGAAGCGGTCGGTGGCACCCGCGAAGGAGTAGATGGTCTGGGCCGCATCGCCCACGACGCAGACGTCGTTGCGATCCCCGAGCCACAGGTCGAGGAGCCGATGCTGCAGGGGACTGACGTCCTGGAACTCATCGACCGTGAACCACCGGTAGGTCGCCCGGACTTCGTCGAGGATGTCGGGTCGCTCCCCCATGAGGCCGACGGTCATGAGCAGGACGTCGTCGAAGTCCATAACCCCGCGATCGGACTTGATCTCGTCGTAAGCGGCGTAGACACGCGCGACGTCGGCCGGGGCGAGCGGCGGGGTGCGCTGGACGGACCGCTCCGCATAGTGCTCCGGGTCGACCTCCACCTGCTTGGCCCAGGCGATCTCTGCGACGAGGTCGCGCACGGTGGCCGTGTCGGTCGCCACCGCGCACCGCGATGCAGCCTCCGCGACAAGGGGGGTCGTCTTGGCGAGTACGTCGTGCGGCTGCCCGCCGATGGCCCGTGGCCAGAAGTGCCGGAGCTGCCGGAGGGCGGCGGCGTGGAAGGTGCGCACCTGCATGCCCTCGACGCCGAGCCGCATCAAGCGCTCGCGCATCTCACCCGCAGCGCGTGTGGTGAATGTGACCGCCAGTCCGCGCCTCGGGTCGTGTGCACCGACGCTCACCGCATGGGCGATGCGGTAGGTGACCGCACGCGTCTTGCCGGTCCCGGCCCCGGCCCAGACCACTACCGGACCACTCACGGACTCCGCTACGGCGCGCTGCTCGGGATCGAGCGCATCGAGGAGGTCGGAGGTCACGGGGGAATCGTCGCACCCCGGTCCGACTTCGACGTTCGCGCGTTGCCGGGGTGGCCGCGTTGCCGAGCCGGCCGGGGCAGGGGAGGATCTCCCCATGTCGACCGAGTCAGCGCCCCTCACGATGTACACCACGGTCTGGTGCGGCTTCTGCCAGCGCCTCAAGGCCCAGCTCGGCCGCGAGGGCATCGAGGTCGTCGAGGTCGACATCGAAGCCGATCCCGAGGCTGCGGCATTCGTGGAGGGCGTCAACGGCGGCAATCAGACCGTGCCGACCCTGCTCTTCGCCGACGGCACCACCATGACCAACCCGTCACTGGGACAGGTCAAGGCCCAACTCGGACTCTGACGCTCCTCGCACGCATCGCCTAGGGGCGGATCCAGTCTCCGCTCATCGGTTCGCCATACCAGCGCTCGATCAGTCGTCGCGCGATGGAGACGGCGGGCGGCAGCGCCACCTCGCCTGATTTGCACGCCGCCGCGAGCTCCTCCCGAGAGAACCAGCGTGCTTCCACGATCTCCTCGCCATCGACGACGATGTCCGTGCTCGTGGCCCAGGCGTGATAGCCGAGCATGAGCGAGCACGGGAAGGGCCAGGGCTGACTGCCCAGATACGTCATCGCACCGACGGTGACGCCAGCCTCTTCCAGGATCTCGCGACGCACGGCTGCCTCGGCGGACTCACCCGGCTCGACGAAACCCGCAAGCGTAGAAAACCACGACGGCTGCCAGCGGCCCTGCCGGCCCAGCAGCGCGCGATCATCCTCATCGAGCACGAGCACGATCACGGCCGGATCCGTGCGCGGATAGTGCTCACTGCCCTCCTCCGGGCACCGGCGTACCCAACCGGCCTGCGCCGGGACGGTGATCGCCCCGCACCGCGAGCACCGCGCATGCGCCCCGTGCCAGTTGTCGAGTGCGATCGCCGTCGTCGCCAGGGCCACCTCATCGCCACTCAACTCGGCGCCCACTTCGCGAAGGCCCGCTTGCGGACCCTCGACGGGCATGCGCGCCGCAAACCAAGTGGTCCCGGCGGAGTCGGTGCCCAGCAGGAGCCGCTCGGCATCAGCGGCCACGTCGGACGTGCGTATCGGACGCAGGTGCGCCGGTGGGGAGTCCACCGCGATCTTCCCGTCGTGGACGGGAAGCACCCGCGTGCGCTCATCCGCCCAGGCCTGTGCCAGCCAGTCGTCGTCAGATCGAAACTCCGCAAGGCGATCGATTCCGCCGCGGGCGAGGGCCAGGTCCGCGAGCAGGGCGGAATCGGTCATGGGCTGCGGCATGGCCCGAGGGTAGCCGTGCCCGTGCGTGGGACGATGGGGCCTTCACGCACGAGGCGAGAGGTGACATGGCGATCTTCATCCGGCAGCTGACCGGTATTCGCTTCGTCGCCGCCTTCTGGGTGCTGCTCTACCACCTCCAGGATCCACTGGATCGCATCGGCGTCATGGACATCCCGGTGCTCAGCGACGTGATCCGGGTCGGGCGACTGGGCGTGGACCTGTTCTTCGCCCTCTCGGGCTTCATCATCGCCCACACCTACCTCACCCGCATGGGGCCACGGCTCTCCCTCGGCTCCGCCGCGAACTTCTGGTGGCTTCGCCTCGCGCGCATCTATCCGGTGCACTTCGTCATGCTCAACGTCGCGGGGCTTGCTGTCATCGCGCAGGTGTGGATCACTGGCGTGGAGAAGGACCGCCCCTGGCTCAATGCCTGGGACTACATGCGCAACCTCCTCCTCATCCAGGAGTGGGGCCCGCACCCGGATCGCGGTTGGAACGTCGTCGCGTGGTCACTCTCGATGGAGTGGCTCGCCTATCTGTTCTTCCCGCTACTGGTGCTGCTCCTCTACCTCCTCCACAAGCGTGTGCCGACCCCCGTCCTGCTGCTGGCGTGGCTTGCCGCGATGGCGCCACTGCTCTGGCGTGGCAGTCTCACGATCGATCCCTACTACACCGATCTCTGGGGCTCCGTCATCCGCGTCCTCACGGAGTTCACTGCGGGAGCGATCACCTATCTCATCGTGCTGCGACTTATCCCTGCGGGCGCGAGCGACCCGAGTCCGCGCGTAGAGCGCGTGGCGACCGCTGTCACGTGGCTCATGCCGGCGGTCGTGGTCGCCGCCGCCGTATTCCTTGGCCGCTGGACGGCCGCTCAGTCACCACTCACCCTCAACGACCCCGACGCCGAGCCGCTGCCCCCCTTCTTCCACCTGTGGCTCGTGCCCCCGCTCATCATCTGGATCGGTGCGCTTGCCCTTTCGCGTCACGGTCAGGCGCGATGGCTGGGCACCGACACCCTCATCCTCGGCGGCGTCGTGTCCTACTCGCTCTACATGACGCACCTCGTGTGGTTCGGGGTCTGGCGCGCCGGCATGAACGCCGTCGGAATCGAGTCGGGCCCGATCTACGCCCTGTCGGTGGTCCTCGCCATCGCCGGATCCTTCGTCATCGCCTGGCTCATGTGGCGCATCGTCGAAGAACCCTGTCGCCGCTGGTTGCGCAAGCTCATCGGGGTGAAGGCCGTCGCCCCGGAGGAGACCACGGCGGATCCCGACGCGCGCCGGGAGATCAAGGACAGCTGAGCAGTCGCTCCACGTCCACGCGGTCGAGCAGTCGCTCGGGCCGGACGACCTCACCGGTGCGCACGAGCACGAAGGCCGCGTCGATCTGCTCGAGGGGAACGGCGGCGATCTGGGACCACGCCAGCCGATAGATGGCCAGCTGGAGGTCGCTCAGGCTGCCCCTCCCACCGGACTTCCAGTCGACGACCTCCACTCCCCCGTCGGCGGAGGCGAAGACGGCGTCGATGCGGCCGCGCACCACACGACCGCCGATCGCGAGAGCGAAGGGCTCCTCCACGGCAAGCGGCGATCGGGCGGCGTAGGGCGTGCGCCGGAAGGCCGCGCGCAGCGCGGCGAGATCGAGATCGGTGTCGAGGTCATCTGCAGCGTCGAGCTCCTCGAGGTCGAAGAGCGTCTGCACGGCGTACTGACCCTCAATCCAGGAGTGCAACTCCGTGCCCAGTCGCGCCGCGGGGTGCGGGCGCTTCGGCATGGGCCGCGCAAGATCAAGTGCATAAGCGTCAGGGTCCTGAGCGAGTTGCACCAGGGCCGTCGCGGAGAGGTCGTCGGGCACGCGCACCGCGATGGGGGCACGTGCGCGACGAGCCTCCTCAAGCAGCGCGACGATGTCGGAATCCCAAGAGTCGACGAGCGCGCGCTCGTCTCCACCCAGGGGATCGGGCATGTGCACCGGTGTCTCGCGCGCCGCCCTGACCTCGCGGGCGACGTCGCGCAGGATGCCAGCGCGCGCGGGATCCTGCTCCGCGGGCCAGGGCGTCACCCGCGCGTCGATAGCGGGGTTGGTCGCGCCATCGGGCGGCTCGGGAGCCCACACAGCCACGTGTCCGCCGTGCTCGTCACACCAATCCCGGATCTCCTGGAGGAACGGTCCGGGGCCACGCGGGCGCTGCTGCGAGGGTCCCCACCAGTGCCCGCTCACGGTGAGGCTGTGCTCGGCCCGGGTCAGGGCGACGTAGGCGAGCCTGCGCTCCTCGAGCAGCTCCGCATCGCTTGAGCGCGCGACGAACTCGCGGTGATCCTTGGCGCGCGGCTCGGAATCACGATCGGGGAACGCCGCAAGGTGCGCGGGAGCATCGGGATGGAGTGCCCACGGCACCACCGCTGCGCTCGCTGGCCATCGGTCGCGGCCGCGACCGCTCGGGAAGACCGCCTGGCACATGCCGGGGATGACGACGTGGGGGAATTCCAGGCCCTTGGCGCGATGGGCCGTCATGAGCACGACGGCGTCACCGGTGGGAATCTCATCGCGCCGGGGAGACTCGTCGTAGCGTTCCGCCTCGCGCAGGCGAGCGAGGAAGGCGCTCAGCCCTGCCCCCGCGCCGCGCGACATGCGCGCAGCGAGCTCCTTGAAGTCAGCGAGTGCGCGGGAGTTGTCGGCGGCATCGGGCCCGATGCCTGCTTCGACCCCCAGCCCCGTCGTGCGCAGCACGCGCGAGATGAGGTCGACGCACGGCTCATCGATGTGACGGCGCAGGCGGCGGATCTCCGCCGTCAGTCGCGTGAGGCGATGCACGGCTGGCGGGGACAGGCGTGCATCGCCGTCGGTCGCCAGCGCCGCCTCGATGGTCTCGGCCAGACTCGGACGATCGACGGGATCACTGCCTAGGACGGCCAGGCGCAGAGCCGCATCAAGATCAGGCGTGCCGCCGGGCGCGCGCGCGGATGCGGGCGACAGGGATCCCAGCGCGGCGAGATCCCTCAGTCCGATGCGCCAGCGGGGGCCGGTGAGCAGGCGCACGAGCGCAGGGTCTGAGGCAGGATCGTCGAGAACCTCGAGCAAGGCACGTAGCTCAGCAACGACGGGGACCTGCAGGAGCGCGGCGGCTCCGACCAGCCGGGTGGGCACGCCGCGTCGCCTCAACTCGGAATCGACGTCGACGAGGGTGGCCGCCGTGCGCGCGAGCACGGCAATCCCCTCCCAACTGCCATGGCGTCTGTGCAGGTCGACGATTCGATCGCATACCCATGACACCTCGTCGTCGTGCGTGTCGTGGAGGGCGACGACAACCTCGCCGGGACCTCGGCCCGCGGCAGCGGCTCGCAGGGGTTCTACCCCGGGATGCACCGCGCGCAGCGGGCCCGCGACATCGTTGGCCAGGGCGAGGATGCGCGGGGCGGAGCGCCGATTGTCGACGAGTGGATAGCGCCGAGCCGGTCCCGCGCCGTCCGCCCGGGGGAAGTGGTGAGGGAAGTGATCGATGTTGGCCACGCTCGCCCCGCGCCACTCGTAGATGGCCTGGCAGGGATCGCCCACGGCCGTGACCGGGTGGCCCTCGGCGAACACCTGCTGCAGGAGCACTCGCTGCGCGGCAGAGGTGTCCTGGTATTCGTCGAGAAGCACGAAGCGATAGCGCTGGCGGAGTTCGTCGCGGACGTCGGGTGCCATGCGGACAATGGTGAGCGCGAGGCGCACCTGGTCGGCGAAGTCGACGCAGTGCTCAGCGAGCTTGGCTTCGCGGAACTCCTCAACGAGGCCGCACAGCGCTGCGCGCAGGCGCGCCGCGGCGAGCATGTCCCGGCCGATCGCCTGCAGACTCGGCAGCGACTCCAGCCAGTCGATGAGGTCCGTGGAGTGGGCCAGGAGTCCTTCGGGCTCGAGATCGAGCTCGGCGAGTGCATCGTCGAGTGCGAGGACAGACTCGATCAGGGACACCGGGGAGCGGCCGAGGCCCGCCAGCGGCAGCGCCGAAGACCGCACGACGCGCGCCGCGAGGACCTGACGAGCACCATCGGCCAGGACGACCGCGTCGGGCTCGAGACCCAGGCGTACGCCGTGATCGCGCAGCAGGCGACTGGCGAAGGAGTGGTACGTCGAGATCGCGGGCTCGATCGCGCCGGAGTCGGCAAGGCCCTCGGGGAGCAGGCCCTCGCGGTCGGCGCGCAGGAGGAGACGGCGTGTGCGCGTGAGCAACTCTCCGGCGGCCTTGGTGGTGAAGGTGAGGCCGAGCACCTCATCAGGAAGTGCAAGGCCCTCCATCACGAGCCACAGCACCCGCGCCGACATGACCGTGGTCTTGCCCGAGCCCGCTCCGGCGACGATTGCTGATGGCTCGGCGGGGCTGCTCACCGCAGCCCACTGCTCATCGCTGAGGGGATGACCCAGGACCGACTCGACGGCTGCGCGACTCTCACTCATGCGAGCACCTCGCGGCCGGCCGGCTGCGCAGGGCATGCCACGGCATACGGGCACGTGCGGCAGTCACTGGAGATCACCGCGGGGAAGTCCTCCGCGCGTACGCGCGCAATCGCGGCGGCGATCTCATCGATCAGCCATGCGCTATCACCCAGCGCCGACTGCTCCTGGATACGCGGCCGGCCAGGGTCTCCGCTCGCATCGCTCCGCAGTTGGACGAGTGCCGCACCGCCGACATCGGGTTCGGTGACGAGATCGCCGAGGGCACCGTGCTGCACGGCGAGTTGGTAGGTGCCCAACTGCGAGTCGGACTCCACCGCAGGGCCACTCGGCGGAGTGCGCGCGGTCTTGAAGTCGATCAAACGCACGCGCCCATCGATGCTGATCTCGACTCGATCGATGGCTCCGCGGACGACGAACTCATCGTCGCCACCGCCCTCCGCATCGCGAGCAATTGGGATCGCAACGACGAACTCGTGCTCAACGGCGATGGCTTCATCGGCGTCGCGCAGATAGGCGCACAGGCGCGTGAGCGCTCCTGCCACCTCTGCGCGCTCGGCCTGTGCCTCCCAGGGCGCATCGAAGGGCAGCTCGGCCCACACGCGGTCGATCTCGCCCAGCATCACCTCGGGATCCGCGGGGAGCTCTCCCCGAGCGGCGCGCTCGGCCATCGCGTGGACGAGGCTTCCGATCGCCAGCGCCCTGCCCCGCGGGCCCTCAGCCCGCACGACACGGGAGAGGAACCAGCGCAGGGGGCAGCTCTGGAGTGTGGCGAGCCCCGAACCCGAAAGCGCGACCGGGCGATCGACTGCACGCACCGGCGCGATGCCGGGTGAAGGCTCGGCCAATCCCCACCATGTGGACGGGTCGGCGCGCGGAGCGAGGGGCACACCCGCGTCGTCGACCGCCCCTGCAAGGACCGCAAGCCGCTCGACTGCTGCGCGGCGCAGCGCCGGCGACTGGTCGGGATCCTGCGCGGCGGAGCGCAGGCGCGCGATGAGGCCGTCGATCGTTAGCGGTCGGGCTGGTCGCCCCGAGCGATGACGGGCCTCGATGCCGAGATCGTCGACGAAGCGGCTCGGATGCTCGGCATCCGAGGACACCGTCGCGATCGTGAGGCTGGTGCGCGCGCGCGATACCGCGAGTGCGAAGAGCCGGCGCTCCTGTGCCATCCGGTCCGCCGCTGCTGCCCGCAGGGCAACCCGGGCATCCGTCGCACCGCCGCCCGCGACAATCGACTCCCACTCCGGAAGCCGCAGGGCGGATGACCCGCCGAGAGGGGGCGGCCAGGCCCCTTCCTGCGCCCCCACGATGACGACATGCCCCCAGCGGCGCCCCACCGCGAGGTGCGCGGTGAGCAGCGCCACGGCTGGGGTCGTCGGTGCTGCCGCTGCGACGCGCTCCGCCGCGACTCGCTGGCCGTGCAGGGCGGCGAGGAGACCGCGGATGCCCACGACACCGGCGTATCGGTCGCTGAGTCGCTCGGCGGTGGCGAACAGGGCGAGAACGGCGTCGATGTCGTGACCGCTGGGAGCGTGGCCGGCGAGCGCGGCGCGGCGCAGACGCTCAGGCCAGGCGAAGCCTTCGCTATCGGGGATTGCCGAGGACCACACCTGCCACAGCACCTCACCGGGTGCCGCGCCCGCATCGGCACTGTCGCGCACCTCCGCGAGCACACGCCCCAGTGCCACGACGCGCGCGCACGCCTCGTGTGCGGCCCCTGCCACCTCGCGGACGGCCTGCGGGTCGGCGATGACTTCGACGAGCAGGTCGCGGACGAGTTCGGTGCCGGGCGGTGCCGGCTCACCAGGGTGAGCGGTGCGGAAGGCCTCGCGCAGCGCACGCGCCAGAGCACGCAGGTCCGCGGGATCGAGGGCGAGGAGCGGACCGGTGATGAGATCGATGGCGCTGGGAACACCCACGTCATCGGGTGCGATCGCAGCCGATGCGGCCGCGAGCAGGCGGGGATTCAACGCCAGTCCGGCGACGGTGGCGGTGGTGGCGTGGAGGAAATGTCGGCGGCTGGGGCTCATCGCGGGGCTCGTCTCGATGGTTGCAGATGGGTCGTCGACCGCCCTAGACTTGAGTCGAGCGGTCCGCAGCCAGTCCGCATTCACGAGGGGCCGCCCCAATGACCGCCGTCAGCCCGATCCGGAGACCGCCTCGCTGGATCGTACTGTCCGCCCTGGCGTTCGTGGCATTCCTGGCTGTCGCCAGCGGGGCCGCTCCCAAGGCGGCTGCCAGAAAGCGGCAGCAGGCCCCGCCAC
>CAJBMR010000284.1 GCA_903954205.1 uncultured bacterium
GCCGAGGCAACCGAGGTCGTGCCCGAGGCTGATGGAGACGAGGCCATCGAGGTTGTTGCGGAGGATGTCGCCGAGGCTCCTGGCGATGCCGCTCCCGCTGAAGACGACAAGGCCTGACACGCCGACACGATTGACGTAACTCGGGAAGCGTCAGGCCTCGCCCCTCGTGGCGGTCTGGCGCTTCCTGCTGTGGAGGGGTCATGATCCGGTTGCGACTGGACCTTGCCTACGACGGGACCGATTTCTCCGGGTGGGCACGCCAGCCGGGCTTGCGCACGGTTCAGGGGGTCGTTGAGGAGGCCCTCGCGCGTGCGTTGCGGCTTCCCGAGCCTCCGGCCGTCACCTGCGCCGGGCGCACCGATGCCGGCGTACACGCCCGCGGGCAGGTGGCACACGTCGACCTCGATGCATCGGCGGGCCGGGACCTTGAGGCGCTGGCGCGGAGCATGCGCGGACTTCTGCCGGAGGATGTCTCGGTCCTATCCGTCACGGTGGCACCGGAGGGTTTCGACGCGCGTTTCTCAGCCCTTTCCCGGCGCTACCGCTATGTGGTCTGCGATGACCATCGGGTGTGGGACCCGCTGCGTCGCAGGGAGATTGTGCGTCATTCACGAGCCCTGGACCTCGCCGCCATGACGTCCGCGGCCGCACCGCTGCTGGGAGAGCGAGACTTCGCAGCCGTCTGCCGTCCGCGCGAAGGCGGCACGACCATTCGCACGCTGTTGGCGCTGGAATGGGCTCGCGGAGCCACGGGGCTTGCGGAGATGCAGGTGAGCGCGGATGCCTTCTGCCATTCCATGGTGCGGGCTCTCGTTGGCCTGCTCGTGCCCGTCGGCGAGGGGCGACGGCCGGTGACCTGGCCCGCCGAGGTGGTCGCCCTCGGAGTCCGCGACTCCGGGGTGCAGGTGATGCCGGCTCACGGACTCGTCCTCGAGGAAGTGTGCTACCCGGATGACAACGAACTGGCCGCGCGGCAGGCGGTCACGCGATCCATCCGCGGTGGTTGATCCGTCATGGGGCATATCGACGTTCAGCACGTGACCTACTCACTCCCGGACGGACGTGTGCTGCTCGATGATGTGAGTTTCCGCATCGGTGAAGGTGTCAAGGCCGCGCTCGTGGGAGCCAATGGCGCGGGCAAGACCACCCTGATGAAGCTCATTGCCGGCGACATCGACGCCGAGTCCGGAAGCATCGTGACGACCGGGGGCATGGGAGTCATGCGCCAGTTCATCGGGCAGGGACGTGACGGCACCGTGCGCGACCTGCTCCTTTCTGTGTCACCGCCGCCGCTGCGTTCGGCTGCGGCCGAGGTGGATGCCGTCGAGGAACTCCTCATGTCCACAGAGGACGCCGACATCCAGATGCGCTATGCGCAGGCACTGGCCGACTTCGCCGATGCCGGCGGCTACGACGCCGAGGTCGCCTGGGACGTCTGCTGTACGGCGGCCCTCGGGGCGGCGTATGACGAGGTGAAGTGGCGCCGGGTGGAGACGCTCTCTGGGGGTGAGCAGAAGCGCTTGGTCCTCGAGGTCCTGCTGCGCGGACCCGATGAGGTCCTGCTGCTGGATGAGCCGGACAACTACCTCGACGTGCCCGGCAAGACCTGGCTCGAGGAACGGATCGCATCGAGTGCCAAGACCATCCTGCTGATCAGCCACGATCGCGAACTCCTCCGGGCCTGCGCGACAACCGTCGTCACGGTGGAACTCGGGGCAGCGGGCAACACCGCCTGGGTGCACGGCGGGGGATTCGCTACGTATGCGGATGCGCGCGACGATCGCATGAGCCGACTCGAGGAGTTGCGACGTCGGTGGGATGAGCAGCACCAAAAGCTCAAGGACCTCGTGCAGATGCTCAAGACCAAGGCTGCCTACAACGACGGACTCGCATCGCGCTATCAGGCCGCGCAGACTCGCCTCCGGATGTTCGAGGAAGCGGGTCCGCCCGAGGCGGTGCCCGTGCGCCAGCGGATGCGCATGCGGCTCGAGGGCGGTCGCACAGCGAAGCGCGCGATCGTGTGCGAGGGCCTCGAACTCACCGATCTCACTCAGCCCTTCGATCTCGAGGTCTGGTTCGGGGAACGAGTCGGAGTGCTCGGTCGCAATGGTGCGGGCAAGTCCCACCTGCTGCGCCTGCTCGCAGCGGGCGGCAGCGACCCGGATGTCGAGCATCGGCCCGTCTCCGACGTGCCCATCCCACCGGTGCGCCACACCGGCCTCGCCCGGTTGGGCTCGCGCGTGCGACCCGGATGGTTCGCCCAGACGCACGTGCGCCCGGACCTCGAGGACCGGACCCTGCTGGAGATCCTCCATCGTGGCGACGGCCACCGTGACGGGATGGGCCGTGAGCAGGCCGCGCGTGCGCTGGACCGCTACGGCCTCGCCGCCGCGGGGGAGCAGCGGTTCGCGTCGTTGTCGGGAGGCCAGCAAGCACGCTTCCAGATCCTTCTTCTCGAGCTCTCGGGAGCGACGCTGCTGCTCCTGGACGAGCCCACCGACAACCTGGACCTGGAGAGCGCCGAGGCACTCGAGGGCGCCCTCGATGCCTTCACGGGCACCGTGCTGGCGGTCACGCACGATCGGTGGTTTGCCCGAGGCCTGGACCGGTTCGTCGTCGTCGGGGGAGACGGGGTGGTGAGGGAGTCGACGGAGCCGATGTGGGACTCCTAGGGGCCGAGAGGACCCGTTTTGACCCCTTCCTGGCTCCCCAGGTAGCCTTGGCGGTCGTTGTGCCCGCCCCAGGGCCCAACCGGGTTGCCCGATGGGCTTCCCCTGAGCGAGCGAAGGTCCACGTGCGTACGTACACCCCCAAGCCGGGCGAGATCACCCGCGAGTGGCTCGTTATCGATGCCACCGACATCGTGCTCGGTCGCCTGGCCAGCCAGGTCGCCACCCTGCTGCGGGGCAAGCACAAGCCCGTCTTCGCCCCTCATGTCGACACCGGCGACTTCGTCATCATCATCAACGCTGAGAAGGTCGCTCTCACGGGCAGCAAGCTCGAGCAGAAGCGCGACTACCGTCACTCGGGCTACCCGGGTGGCCTGTCAGCCAAGACCTACTCCGAGCTCCTCGAGGACAACCCCCGCCGCGCCGTCGAGAAGGCGATCAAGGGGATGCTCCCGCACAACAAGCTCGGTCGGCAGCAGTTGAACAAGCTCAAGGTGTACGCCGGGCCCGATCATCCGCACGCCGCACAGATGCCCACCCCGTACACCATCACGCAGGTCGCGCAGTAGCGATCACCGCGCAGTCTGCGAAAGGAAGAGACGTGACTGTTTCCGAAACCGAGATCCTCGACGAGGAGATCCCCTCGGAGTACACCAGTGAGACACCGTCGGCCGCCCCTGCGGCTGGCGACCGGCCCATGGTCACCGCCCCCGGCGGTGCGACCGGCCGTCGCAAGGAAGCCATTGCGCGCGTGCGCCTGGTCCCCGGCACCGGTCGCTGGACCATCAACGGTCGCGACCTGGAGACCTACTTCCCCAACCGCGTCCACCAGCAGATCGTCAACGAGCCCTTCGTGACGCTGGGCCAGGAGGGTCGCTACGACGTCATCGCCCGCATGAGCGGCGGCGGCGTCTCGGGCCAGGCCGGCGCCCTGCGCCTGGGCATCGCTCGCGCTCTCAATGAGATCGACGAGGAGGGCAACCGTCCCTCGCTCAAGAAGGCTGGCTTCCTCACTCGCGATCCGCGAGCCAAGGAGCGCAAGAAGTACGGCCTCAAGAAGGCCCGCAAGGCGCCTCAGTACAGCAAGCGCTGATCGGAGCGCCGTGAGCGGTCGCCTCTTTGGCACCGATGGCGTGCGGGGACTCGCCAACCGCGACCTCACCGCCGAGCTTGCCCTGTCCCTCTCCGCTGCGGCCGCGCATGTGCTGGGCGACACGGGTGCCCTCGCTGCGGGAGGTGGGCGTCCTACGGCTGTCGTCGGGCGCGATCCACGCGCGAGTGGCGAATTCCTCGAAGCCGCGGTCGTGGCAGGCCTCGCCAGCGCGGGGGTCGACGTACTCCTCGCGGGTGTGCTTCCCACTCCGGCGATCGCGTATCTCACGGAGCGTCACGGCGCGAGTCTCGGTGTGATGCTGTCCGCCTCGCACAATGCGATGCCGGACAATGGCATCAAGTTCTTCGATGCGCACGGCTTCAAGTTGCCCGACGCCATCGAGGACGCCATCGAGACGCGTCTCCATGAGCCGTGGGATCGACCGCTGGGCGGTGGCGTCGGGCGCGTGCGCACGCTGCCCTCTGCTGGGCAGGACTACCTCGAACACGTGCTCGATGTCGTGCGCACGCCCTTGACGGGACTATCCGTCGTGGTCGATTGCGCCAACGGCGCCGCATCGACGGTCTCTGCCGAGGCGATGCGTCGCGCAGGCGCCCACGTGGTGGCCATTCATGCTTCGCCTGACGGCCTCAACATCAATGAGGGATGCGGCAGCACGCACCTCGACGATCTCATCGCTGCTGTGCTGGAGCATGGCGCGGATATCGGCATTGCCCACGACGGCGACGCCGATCGCTGCCTCGCCGTCGATGCCGAAGGCCACGTCATCGATGGCGATCAGATCCTGGCGATCCTCGCACTGGGCATGCGTGACCGCGGCACGCTGGCGCGCGACACCGTGGTAGCGACGGTGATGTCCAACCTGGGCTTCCGCCTCGCGATGGAGGAGCAAGGAATTGCCGTGGTCACCACCGCGGTAGGTGATCGCTACGTGCTTGAGGAAATGCGCGCGCAGGGTTATGCCCTCGGTGGCGAGCAGAGCGGTCACGTGGTGGTGCTCGATCGGGCGACCACCGGCGACGGCGTACTCACTGCACTGGCTCTGCTCGACCGCATGGCTGAGACCGGTTCGAGTCTCAAGGATCTCGCCGCGGTCATGACCCGCTTGCCGCAGGTGCTCATCAACGTCGATGGCGTGGACAGGTCTCGCCTCGCGGAGAGCGCTGAGGTCAAGGCTGTCGTCGAAACGGTCGAGCGCGAGCTCGGCAATGCGGGCCGTGTGTTGCTTCGGCCCTCGGGTACGGAGCCCCTGGTGAGGGTCATGGTCGAGGCGCCGACCGCCGAGGCAGCGCGCGATGCTGCTGAGGCGATCGCTGCAGCCGTGCGCGCGTCACTCTCGATCAGTGCGTAGGTCTCGTCGTGTAGAGGGGTCACCAGGGAGAGGTGTCGTCCCAGTAGGACGCCATTCGACACATACTGTGGATGACGCACCTGCTGGCAAGGTTGCCAGCGTGA
>CAJBMR010000285.1 GCA_903954205.1 uncultured bacterium
CCCGCCTGCTGCCCTGCGCGCGTGGAGGTGGCGACGTGCATCGCAACCTCGTCTTCCCCGAGGTAGGAGGTGCCCATGGAGGGCGGGTGTTTGTCGACGTAAGGAGACGAGAGGCAGGCCGTGTGGGAACCGATCGAACCATCAACGAAGAGATCCCCCGCCGCACCGCGCGCCCCCAGTTCCGCGGCCACCTCCTGGCCCTCGAACTGGCCCCAGTACCCGATCACCTCTGGCAGGTGGGGATCGCGACTGAGGGCGAGGGCCTCGCGCAGATCATCGGCGCTGCTGATGGTGGGCCCGGCGTTTTCGTGGAGGCTCGCAATGCCACGCTCGGCTGCCGTGGCGAGCGCTGAGCGCTGCGCATGCGCACGCTGTTGAGCCGTGATGGATCCGAGTGCGGCCTCACGCACGGCGTGGTGCGCCTCCCGCGCGACCGGCCCATCCGCGGACCATCCGTCCCATCCAGCTGCCTCAGGCACCCGCGCGCGCAATGCCGTTGAGGCCAGTGCTGAGTGCGCGTCGACACGGGACAGGTATGTCGGGCGGTCGCCCACGCAGGAGTCGATCTCGGCGGTCGTCGGTGGCCTCGCCTCGGGCCAGTGCGTCTCGTCCCAGCCGTGACCGAGGAGGACACCCGCACCGGAGCCCGCGGCAGCACGGAGTTGGTGGAGGAATTCAGCAAGGCTGGCGATCCCTGCGAGGTCGAGACCGGTGAGCGCGAGACCCGTGGAAGTCAGGTGGACGTGTGCATCGACGAACGCGGGTGCCACCCAGGCACCGCGTAGGTCGACCGTCACCGCAGCATCATCGGCATGCAAGTGCGCGCCCGAGTCGTCACCGATCCACGCGATGCGGCCCTCTGCGACGAGCATGGCAGTCGCGAAGGGATCCTCGGGTGAGTACACGTGTCCGTGCCGGAGCAGCACGCTTGTCATCGATCCCCGACCGTCATGCGCCCGTGAGGAGCGAGCGTCCGATGACCATCCGCTGGATCTGATTGGTCCCTTCCACGATCTGGAGCACCTTCGCCTCGCGGAAGTAGCGCTCGACCGGGAAGTCCCGGGTATAGCCGTAGCCACCGTGCACCTGCACAGCCTGGGTGGTGACACGCATGGCCGTGTCCGTGGCCACGAGTTTGGCCATAGCCGCCAGCGAGCCATAGGCAAGACCCGCATCACGTGTGCGGGCGGCTTCGAGATAGAGCGCACGGGCCGCCGCCACGGATGCGGCCATATCCGCCAGGCCGAAGGACACTCCCTGGAACTCGCCGATGGCGCGACCGAACTGCTCGCGCTGCCCGGCGTACTCCACCGCCGCGTCCAGGGCCGCCTGCGCCAGGCCCACGGCGCAGGCGGCGATCCCCAGGCGCCCCGCATCCAGTCCGGCGAGAGCGATGGGGAAGCCCTCCCCCTCCTGTCCGATGCGCTGGTCGATGGGGACCTCGACGCCATCGAGGTGGATGCCAGCGGTCCTCGAGGCATTCGCGCCCATCTTGCGCTCGGGCTCGGCGGAGGTGAGTCCCGGGGAGTCGCCCGGGACAAGCAGGCAGGTGATCCCGCGCGCGCCATCGTCGGAAGTCCTCACCATGACGCTGTAGAAGTCTGCGACTCCGCCGTGCGTGATCCATGACTTGCTCCCGGTCACGCGATACACGTCGCCGTCCAGCTCAGCGCGCGTGGACAGCGCGGCCGCATCCGAACCCGAGTGACTTTCCGAGAGGCAGTAGGCCCCCAGTGCCTCCCCCGAGAGCATCCAGGGGAGCCACTTCGCGATCTGCTCGTCGCTTCCGGCGGTCGCGATGGGGAAGCATGCGAGAGCGTGCACGCTGACGCTGATGCCGACGGACAGCCAGGAGCGCGCGAGTTCCTCGAGCACCTGGAGGTAAACCTCGTAGGGCTGACCACCGCCTCCCACGTCCTCGGGGAACGGCAGCGACAGCAGTCCGGCTCGCCCGAGGATGCGCAATTCCTCGCGCGGGAAGCGCGCGTCCTCTTCGGCCTGGGCGGCAATGGGCGCCAACTCGGCGGCTGCGATCTCCCTCGCCAGGGCGAGGAGCTCGCCGGCCTCCTCGCTCGGCAGCAGACGGGTGACCTCCACGGCGCTCCTTAGTCCACGATCACGAGATCACGCGGGCGGTTGTTGAGCATGATCGGGCCATCGGCACCGCAGGCCACGATGTCCTCGATGCGCGCACCCCATCGACCCTCGTCGTAGAAGCCCGGTTCGACGCTGAAGGTCATGCCCTCCTCGAGGGGAAGCGTGTTGCCCTCCACGATGTATGGGTCCTCATGCGTCTCGAGACCTATTCCGTGGCCCGTGCGGTGAATGAAGAGCTCCCCGAGTCCCGCGGATCCGAGATGGTCCCGGGCGACCGCATCGATGCCCTCGCAGGTCACCCCGGGGCGCACAGCAGCGCATGCCGCGCTCTGGGCGCGCTGCAGCTCGGCGTAGGCGCGTAGGTATTCGTCCCCGGGATCACCGACGGCGTACGTGCGTGTCTCATCGCTGCAGTAGCCATCGGGCATCGTGCCACCGATGTCGACCACGATCGGGTCCCCCACCTCGATGACTCGATCCGACACCGCGTGATGCGGACTCGCCCCATTGGGGCCGGATGCGACGATGACGAAATCCACCGTGACATGTCCGGCGTCGAGGATGAGCGCAGCGATGTCGTTGCCCACTTCACGCTCGGTGCGCCCCGGGCGCAGCAGTGACGGCACGGCGGCGTGCACCTCGTCGATCGCGCGCCCCGCGCGGAGGAGGGCCGCTACCTCCTCGGCCGACTTGCGCATGCGCATCTGCGAGAGCACCGACCCGGCGGGGTACTGCTCCGCTCCGGGCATGGCTCCGCGAAAACTCAGCGCCTTGACGGCCCACATGTGGTCATCGACGCCGACGTGCCTGGCCCCGGGCAGCAGCGCGGCCACCAGGCGGTAGGGGTCGTCGGTCTCTCCCCAGGTCCTGATGTCGATGCCTGCGTCACCGACCGGACTCGCTGCCGCCGCGGACTTCTCGAGCAGCGGAGCGACGAGGATGGGGTCGCCCGCTGAAGGCACCACCAGGCACGTGAGGCGCTCGAGGGGGATGGCGTCGTACCCGGCGAGATAGCGCAGGTCAGGGCCTGGCGTGATCAGCAGGGCATCCCAACCTGATTCAGCCGCGAGCCGCGAGGCCTGCGCGATGCGCTCCCGAATGTCGGGCTTGCTCGAGTCGGAGCCGTGGGGGTTCGAAGCCATGGGAGGAACGCTACCCCGCGGCCCGGCCGCACGCTGGTCGCGGGACCATGGGCCGTGACCGCGTTGCTCCTGGACACCGCCTCCCTGTACTACCGCGCATATTTCGCCCTGCCCGAAACGCTGGTCGCTCCCGACGGAACGCCGATCAACGCCGTGCGCGGCCTCCTCGACACGGTTGCCGCGATCGTGACCGCACGTGGGAACAGCAGCGCGGTCGCATGCTGGGATGAGGACTGGCGTCCCCAGTGGCGCGTGGACCTCGTGCCGTCGTACAAGACCCACCGTGTCTCTGAGTCGGATTCCTCCACCGAAGCGTCCTCGGATGGTGAGGAAGAAGTCCCCGACACGCTTGCACCGCAGGTGGACATCCTCCGCGAGCTCCTGCCCGCGCTCGGCGTGCCCATCGTGGGTGCCCCGGAGGCCGAGGCCGACGACGTTATCGCTGATCTCAGCGCGATGTCTTCCGGACCGGTGGACATCGCGTCAGGAGATCGCGACCTCGTCCAGCTCGTGGATGATCGCGTGACGCTGCTCTTCACCGGGGGGAGTTCCGCCAGCCGCGGAGGCGCACCCTGGGTTGTGGTGGATCCCAGCACGGCAGCGGCTCGCTTCGGAGTCCCACCGCAGTTGTACGCCGACCTTGCCATCCTGCGTGGCGATCCATCGGACGGGCTACCGGGCGCTCGCGGCATCGGCGACAAGACGGCACAGGCCCTGATCGCCGCCTTCGGTGGACTGCCCGAGATCCTCACCGCCGCGCAGGACCCCTCGGTCGGGCGGCCTCTCACACCCGCGGTCCGTCAGCGCCTGCTCGATGCACGCGAGGGCCTGCTCGCCGCCGAGCGGGTTGTCCGACTGGAGCATCGAGCCGGGCGCAGCGCCTTCGCTTCCATCGACGCGGCGGCGCCCGAGCGTGGCCTCGCGCTCGCCCGTGAATGGGGGGTCGAGACCCCCGCTCGGCGGCTCGTAGCCGCCCTTCAGGCCGTCGCGGAGTAGGCGACGATCCCGCGGTCGATGAGATCCCGCGCGCGCCGAGCGTTCGTATGTAGCGGATGGTCGCGATCCACGGCATCGCGCACCTGGTCGAGCAGGTCGATCGCCTGACGGCACCACCTCACGAAGTCTCCCGCCGCCATCTCGGAATCGGCCAGGATCGTGGCAAGCCGACCACCCTGGGCCCAGGCGTGCACGGGCCAGACGAAGCCCAGATCGAGATCACGTGACGTCGGGACCCCCCATCTGGCCTCAACCTCGCCGAGTTCGCGCGCAAGTTCAGCGAGCGCCAGCGCCGACTCGCGCACCTTGCCGCCCGGGAGTCGCGGACTGTCCTCGCGCTGGCGGCCTTCGTACACCACCGCTCCCGCCAGGGCCACGAGCTCGGGTGGGCTCACGTCATCCCACATCCCGTCCGTGATGGCCTGCGCTACCAGCAGGTCATTGTCGGAGTAGATGCCGGCGAGCAGTTGACCACGAGCCGTCACCCGCGGAGTCTCGGGATCGCCCGCGAGATAGCCCGTCTCGAGCAGAAGATCGCAAATCCGGTCGAACTGACGCGCGACACTCGTCGTCCTCGAATCCACTCTCCTCTGGAGCGACTCCGTGTCTCGCACCAGCCGGAAGTAGCGTTCGGCCCAGCGGGCGTGGGCCTCTCTTTCGGCACAGCCGTGGCATGGGTGCTGGCGCAACTGCCTGCGTAGGGCGCTTGTGGCATCCGAATCCCCGGCGGCGGCCCGCCTCGGCGGACGGGCATGCGACGCCTCATCGGCGAAGCCGCGCAGTCGCTCCGCGAGTGCCTTCCGGTCGTTGGCGGACCGCGCGGAGAAGTCCTTAGGCACCTTCACCCGGCCAATGACCGCGAGGGCTGCGTGCACCTCCGAGGCGCCCATCCTTCGAACTTGCCGATCCGACGTCACCACAGTGATGCGCGGCGGCGCACCGAGGCCAGCGTCATCAACCCCCACGACCACGGCGGGGCTCACACGTCGCCCGGAGGGCAGGGCCAGCACATCGCCTAAGCGAAGCCCCTTCATCGACTCTTCGATCGCCGCACGGTCGCGTTGCCCACGCTCCTTCGCGGCTCCGCGTTCGAGGTCGCTCAGCTCACGACGCAGTGCCGCATACTCCTCGAAGTTGCCCATGTGGCACTGCATGGCATCCCGATATCCCTCCAGCGCCTCCTCGTTGCGCCGTACCTGGGCGGCCAGGGCGACGACGCCCCTGTCGGCCTGGAACTGCGCGAAGGAGGTCTCGAGGATGTCGCGGGCAAGAGTTCGTCCCATGCGTCCGATGAGGCTCACGGTCATGTTGTAGGACGGGCGGAAGCTCGAACGCAGCGGATATGTGCGCGTGGACGCGAGGCCCGCCAGCGCCTGCGGGTCGAGACCGGGATGCCACACCACCACGGCATGTCCCTCAACGTCGATCCCGCGTCTGCCCGCACGCCCGGTCAACTGTGTGTACTCCCCCGGCGTGATGTCCACGTGGTTCTCGCCGTTCCACTTGACCAGCCGTTCGAGCACCACCGTCCGAGCTGGCATGTTGATGCCGAGGGCGAGAGTCTCTGTAGCGAACACCATCTTGACCAGGCCGCGCTGGAAAAGATCCTCGACGACCTCCTTGAACATGGCCAGGAGTCCTGCATGGTGCGCGGCGATACCGCGGCGCAACCCCTCCCGCCAGGTGTCGTAACCAAGCACGCCAAGGTCCTCGTGCGGCAGGTCCATCGTGCGGGCGTCGACGATCTCCTCGATCTGTCGCCGTTCCTGGGGTGTCGTCAACGTCAACCCGGCCGACAGACACTGCTGCACCGCCGCATCGCACCCCGCACGGCTGAAGATGAAGGTGATGCCGGGCAGGAGGTGATCGTCGTGGAGTTCGGTGACCACGTCCGTGCGCCACGGCGTGAGCCGATCCCGATTGGGTCGGCGCCCGCGGCGTCGCTGCTCGGGCCATCGGGCTGATTCCCGTGCGATGCGCAGGAGCTCGGGGTTGACGCGCTGATGGGCGTCGTCCACGAAGAGGTCGAGCAACCTGTCGCCCACCATGACCTGCTGCCACAGCGGGACAGGGCGATGCTCGTCGACGATGACGTCCGTGGCGCCCCGGACCGTGCCCAGCCACTCTCCGAACTCCTCCGCGTTGCTCACCGTGGCCGACAGTGCCGCGAGCAGGACGCCCTGGGGAAGGTGGATGATGACCTCCTCCCACACCGGTCCCCGGAATCGATCGGCGAGGTAGTGCACCTCATCCATCACCACGAAGCCCAACTGGTCCAGGGTGGGCGAGTCGGCGTAGAGCATGTTGCGCAGGACCTCCGTCGTCATCACGACGACTGGAGCCTCGCTGTTGATGGAGTTGTCCCCCGTGAGCAGCCCTACCCTGTCAGCTCCGTAGCGTGCGGACAGGTCGTGGAACTTCTGGTTGGACAGGGCCTTGATCGGCGTCGTGTAGAAGCACTTGCGACCCAACCGCAGGGCCTGGTGCACCGCGAATTCCCCCACCACCGTCTTGCCTGCTCCGGTCGGAGCCGCGACGAGCACGCTGTGGCCGCGCGCAAGGGCCAGGCAGCCCTCACGCTGGAAGCCGTCAAGGCCGAAGGGATAGAGGTCGGGGAAGTCCCCGAGCAGCGATCGATCATGCGCCGCCGCGTGCCGCTCGGCCGGGGTCGGCTCGCTTCTCGGTCGAGACACGACGTCAGGCTACGCGCCCGCTGGTCCCCGGACGACGGGCAGTGCCGCCGTCTCGATACTGATGACCGCGGGGAGCGGACCGACGCGCTCTCCGTCCGCGTAGGCGAGCTGGCCGGGGGCGTCAAGCTCAATGGTCGATGCGCGCGTCGTGGAGACATAGGGCGTCTGGACGTGGGTGCCGCTGAATACTTGGGGGAAAACTCGAAGGAACGTTGACTTGCGGACCCCGTGCAGCCACGTCACATCGAGCATGCCGTCGTCGGGCTGCGCATCCGGACACACGCGCATGCCGCCGCCATAGGACGCTCCATTGCCCACAGCAACGAGCATCGCGTCGCCATTGACGCTCCTGCCGTCGAGAACCGCCCGGTAGGGCACCGGCCGGAAGGTGCGCAGTTCACCCAGGATCGCGACCAGGTACCGGGCATTGCCGCTCGGCCAGGTCATCACGTTGGCACGCTCGTTGACAAGTGAATCGAAGCCAGAGGAGAGCACGCCCAAGAAGACGCGTTCAGTGCCGTCAGCGGTAACCACTCGCCCCAAATCGATCCGTGACACGGGTCCCTGAGCCGCCAGGCGTGTTGCTGCCGCCACATCCTTCCTCGGGATTCCGAGGGTCCGGGCGTTGTCGTCTCCCGTCCCCGCGGGCACGATGCCCAGCGCTGTCTCGCCCCCCGCCAGCTCCTGTGCGGCGAGGTGGAGGCTGCCGTCTCCCCCGCACACGATGACTCGGGCGTCACCGGCCTGCCTGGCCTGGCGCACGGCGTGGCGCAGATCCTCGGCGTCCCGCGTGGTCACTATGCGTGCGTCCACGCCCTGCGCATCAAGGGTCGACACGACGTCTGGGAGGAGCCGCGCCACCCTTCCCTTGCCCGAGGAAGGATTGGCGACCACGGTCAGGGCCACGGCCGGTTAGTCCTGCTCAGCGGATTCGAGCGGGGACGATGAGTCGTCATCCCACTCGTCGTAGTCGGGCTCACCCTTGCGCGCACGACGCTTGTCGTTGGCGAGGCAGATGCTGATCGCAAAGACCATCAGCACGAGGATGGGCCCCGCGAGGAGCAGCATGTTGATCGGGTCGCCTGTCGGCGTAGCAACCGCGGCGAAGATGAACACGATAAAGATGATCCAGCGCCACCACGACAGCAGACGCTTGCCTGTGAGGATGCCAGCGAAGTTCAGCAGGACCAGCATGAGTGGCGCGAGGAAGCCCACACCGAAGACGATGACCATGCGGATGAAAAACGACAGATAGCGGTCGACCGCAACGATGTTCTCGACGTTCTCGGGGGTGAAGCCGAAGAGCAGCTCGAGCCCGTAGGGAAGCACGACGTAGGCGAGCATGACTCCAGAGGCAAAGAGGGGCACGGCCACCGCCACGAAGCCGATTGCCCAGCGTCGCTCGTTGCGCCGGAGTCCGGGTGTGACGAAGCGCCATAGTTGGTAGAG
>CAJBMR010000286.1 GCA_903954205.1 uncultured bacterium
GCCGGTAGGCCGCTTGCGGCCACCCTCTGTCTGTGCCGGTAGGCCGCTTGCGGCCACCCTCTGTCTGTGTCGGGTGACCGCACCTCTGACAAGCTCTCGCCGCGAAATCAAGACTTCTTGAGCCAGGCAAGTCTTGATTACTCGTCCACACTTTCGGGGGGTAGATGCCTCAGCGAAAACGTCCCTGTGAGCGGTGGGTTTGCGACCCGATTCTTGGGGATCCTGGAGCAGCCACGCTCTGTCTGTGCCGAATGACCAGACTGTCTGTGCCGAATGACCAGCGCCTCGGAGTCTGTGTCGGTCCATGGCGTCGACCTCGCCCCGGATAGGGTTGCCCGGTGGCAAACAGGCTCATCGTCCACATCGGACCGCGCAAGACGGGGACGACCTATCTGCAGAGAGTGCTCCAGCAGCTCTCCCCGTCGCTGAAGGCGAAGGGTGTCCTCTACCCCACGGACTACCGCGGCCAGGAGGACTACAACCACGTGGGCGCCGTGTCCGACCTCACCCACAACGAGGAGAGCAAGGAATCCAACCGGTGGACCGGCAAGGACGGCTCCGGCTGGACCGGCCTGGCCGAGGCCGTGGCGTCGTGGGACGGCACCGCGATCATCTCCGCGGAGATGATCGGAGGCTTGAGGCCACCGGCTGCGCGTCGCATGCTCGATGGCCTGAAGGCGTCTTCGGTCGACATCGTCATCACGATGCGCGATCTCGGCCGGATCCTGCCGTCGTCATGGCAGCAGCATGTGCGCAACACGCACACACAGAGCTACCGCCGCTACCTGGAGCGCCGCGCGAGCGAGCGCGGCGATCTCCCGCCCACCCAGATGCAGGCCGAGTGGGATTCCGAGCGCCACCAGACCTTCTGGCGCTCCTACGCGTACGGCGCCCTGGTGCGCCGCTGGCAGGAACTCGTCGGAGGCGATCACGTCAGCGTCGTGACACTCCCACCGGCGGGCTCCCCGTCGAATCTCCTCTGGGATCGATTCCGAGCGGCGCTTGCCGTGGACGCGCTTCCCGAGACCGCACCCAAGCTGCCCGCCTTCATCGCCAATATCGGCTCGACCCGCTCCGAGGCGGTCTTCCTGCACGCTCTCAATGTCGAAGCCAAGCGCCGCGACTGGAATCGCAAGACCGCCAATGAGTTGCAGCAGCAGCTCCTCTCCAGCGGATTCCTGGAGCGACCCGATCGAGGCGGGCCTCTGCTCCTGCCGCGCTCCTACCTCGGCACGGTGCGCGAGTGGGTCGACGTAGACATCGCCGACATGGCCACGACCGATGTCGTCGTGCATGGCAACGTGGAAGACCTGCGCGTCCTGGATTCTGCCGCCTCGCACGGGCGCGTCCCGAGCGACCAGATCGCCGCCGCCGGCGCCTTTGCCACCGCCAACGCGATGGCGCGCGAGGCCGCGGAGATCCGCCGTCGCAACACTCGCGAGGGTGCGCTCAGCCTTCCCGGACGCCTCGCTCGTCGATTCCGGGCTCGCCTGCGGGGAGACCAGACCTAAGCTTGCGCGCGGCGACGACAGCGATGACGATGCCGATGAGCGCCACGCCGCCCCAGAAGGCGTTCAGGGCGACCTGGGGCCACGCCGTCTTGTAAATGGAGAAAGCAGCAAGACCGATCGCCCCGACGAGATTGAGCACGTGATACAGCGGGCTACGGGCATCGAGCTTCCTCGTTGCCACCATGGCGTAGGCACCGACGAGGAGCACCGTGCAGGTCCAGCCGATCACTTCCCAGAGTGTGGACATGGCCTCACCCTAGGACTGCGCCGTCTCCTGCGGACTCACGACACAGCGCCCACAGCGCCTTAACATCCGCGCGCTCGGTGGCCTCGGCACCGATGGAGAGGCGCACCAGCCAGCGGCCCTCCACGAGTGCGGGGGTGACGAACGCACGACCCGTGGCGTTGACGCGCTCTGCCCACTCCTGCTGGTGACGGTCCAGGGCCGCGTCATCCATGCCGTCCGGCACGTGGCGCACGCACACGGTCTGCAATGGCACGGGGGCGCACACCTCCCAGTCCGGCTGCGCAGCAACCTGCCCGGCCAGCCATTGGGCGTGCGCCAGATCGCGACGCAGTCGATCGCGGATCGAGTCGGCGCCCGCGAGGCGCAGGTGGAACCAGAGCTTGAGCGAGCGGAAGCGGCGCCCCAGGGGGATGCCCCAGTCCTTGAACTGCGTGACCTCGCCATCGCTGGCCGACCGGAGGTAGGACGGGTTGGTCGACAGGACACGCACAAGCATCTGCACATCGCGGACGTAGAGCAGCGAGCAGTCGAGGATTGTGCCCATCCACTTGTGGGGATTCCACCCGAAGGAGTCCGCCCCCTCGACGCCCGCGAAGAGCCACCGGCACTCGGGCAGCATCATGGCCGAGCCGGCCATCGCGGCATCGACGTGGACCCACGCTCCATGCTCCGCAGCGATCGCCACGATCTCCTCGACCGGATCGAAGGCCGTGGTGCCTGTCGTGCCGAGCGAAGCGACGACCGCGGCCGGGCGTCGACCGGCGGCCGCATCCTCTGCCATGAGCCTGCGCAGCGCATCGGGATCCATCGCGAGGGTCACCGAATCGACAGGGACCAGCCGCAGGTTGTCGCGGCCGAAGCCCGCCAGGAGCACGGCCTTGGACACCGATGAGTGGGCCTGGGTCGAGGCATAGACGACGAGCGGCGCAGGCTCGGCCTGCAATCCCCCGCGGTCTTCGGAGAGGTCCGTCGCACGCTCCCGGGCGACGAGCATCGCCACGAGGCACGCGGTCGACGCCGTGTCATGGATGGCGCCGTACCACTCATCCGACAGACCGCACAGCTCACGAAGCCAATCGGTGACGACCTCCTCCATCTCCGTGAGCGCCGGCGCAGATTGCCACGTGATGCCGAGGGCACCTAGCCCGCTCGCGGCGATATCGCCCAGTACCGACTCCAAGGCCGCGTTGGCCGGGAACCAGGCGAAGTAGCCGGGGCTCTGCGTTTGCGTCACCCCGGGTACGACGACGTCGGAGAGATCGGTCAGGAGGGCATCGAGACCCACGGGCATCTCCGGTGGCGGACCCGCAAGCTCACCGCGCACCCATCCGGGTGCGACCTCGCTGCGCACAGGGCGGTCACCCACGCTGGCGCGATAGTCGGCGATCCAGTCGACGAGCTCATGGGCCGCGCTGCGGAACTCCTCCGGTGTCACGGGCACACCCTAGGCACTAGCCGTAGAACACTCGCTCCACGACCCCGCGTGCACGTCTCGTCGTACGGCGATACTCCTCGAGCAGATCGGCTGGTTGCTGGTAGCCGAGCAGGTGTGCGACGGCGGCGAGCACGGGTCCGGAGGTGGGCACGGAGTCGGAGGGGCGCCCCGAAGTCAGCGCAATGGCGTTGCGCACGCGGGTGGCGAGAAGCCAGGACGACTCGAGCATGTCGCGATCTCCTGCGTCCAGCAGTCCCGCCTCAGTCGCCGCGTAGAGAGCACCCAGTGTCGAGGTCGTGCGCAGATCTGGCAGGGCCGACAGGGCCGCATGCCGCAGCTGCAGGAGTTGGGCCACCCACTCCACATCCGCGAGGCCACCTCTGCCCTGCTTGAGGTGCGTGCTGGGATCCGCGCCCCGGGGAAGTCGCTCGGACTCCATGCGTGCCTTCAGTCGTCGCATCTCTCGCGTGTCGGCGTCGCTGATGCCCCCCATGGGCCAACGGAGCGGATCGACCAGGGACGTGAAGGCTGCGCACAGGTCGGCATCGCCCGCGAAGGGACGTGCGCGGATGAGCGCCTGCGCCTCCCACGGGGCAGACCACCGCTCGTAGTAGGCGCGGTAGGAATCGAGTGATCGCACTAGCGGCCCCTGCCGACCCTCGGGCCGCAGGTCGGCGTCGATCTCCAAAGCGGGATCCGGCGATGGCGTCATCAGCAGTCGCCTGATGTCGTTAGCGATCACGAACGCGGCATCGGATGCGTCCTTCTCTTGGGCACCCGGGAGCGGGTCGTGGACGAAGATGAGATCGGCATCCGAGGAGTAGCCCAGCTCACCGCCTCCGAAGCGCCCCATCGCCACAAGCGCCATCCGCGTGGGCAGGCTCCCCCGGTCGGCGATGACGGACCGCTCGGCGACCGCCAGCGTGCCGATGAGCGTGGCGTCTGTGACATCGGTGAGGGCCCTCATCACGTCCTGCTCCTCGATGAGACCGAGGACGTCACACGCGGCGATCCGGAAGAGCTCACGACGGCGGAGCGCGCGCAGCGCCCCCACCGCTGACTCGGGATCCTCATGACGCGAGACGGCCGCGTGGGCTTCCGTCACGAGTGCCTCACGGCTGCGCGGCAAGAGTTCGCGATCATCGGCCAGCAGAGCCACGGCATCGGGTGAGCGCAGGAGCAGGTCGGTGGCGAAGCGACTCGAGGACAGGATGCTCGCCATGCGCTCTGCCGCGAGCGACTCATCCCTCAGCAGGCGCAGGTACCACGGCGTCGAGCCGAGATCGTCGCTCATGCGACGGAAGCCAAGGAGCGCCGCGTCGGGATCAGGTCCGTCGGCAAACCAGCCCAGCAGCACCGGAAGCAGCGTGCGTTGGATGGCGGCACGACGAGACACCCCGGACGTCAGCGCCTCGAGATGCCTGAGGGCACCGGCCGGGTCGGCGTAGCCCAGCGCAGCCAGGCGTTCCTCGGCAGCTTCGGGTGTGAGCCGGGCATCACCGGGATCCAGGCGTGCGACCGCCTGCAGCAGCGGCCGGTAGAAGAGCTTCTCGTGGATGCGCCGCACCTCACGGGCGTGGCGGCGCCACTCGGCGGTGAGTTCGGCCACGGGATCCGTGCGCAGGCCCAGTGAGCGCCCGATGCGCCGCAGGTCAGCCTCGTCCTCCGGCACGATGTGGGAGCGCCTCAACTCATGCAGTTGGATCCGGTGCTCAAGGGTGCGCAGGAAGCGGTACGCCGCCCCGAGCGTCGCGCCGTCCTCACGGCCGACGTATCCCCATGTGGAGAGCGCCTCCAGTGCCACCAGCGTCGACGGACTGCGCAGCATCACGTCGCTGCGACCGTGCACGAGCTGGAGCAACTGCACCGAGAACTCCACGTCACGCAGTCCGCCGCGACCCAGCTTCAGCTGCCGGTCTGCCTCGCGGGCGGGGATGTGCTCCTCGACGCGCTGTCGCATCCGCTGAACGTCCGCGACGAAGTCCGGACCGTCAGCGGCAGACCAGACGAACGGGGATACCGCGTCGACGTACGCCTCCCCCAGCACCCGATCACCAGCGGCAGGGCGGGCCTTGAGCAGCGCCTGGAACTCCCAGGTCTTGGCCCAGCGCTCGTAGTAGCCGACGTGCGAGGCGAGCGTGCGCACGAGCGCTCCCTGCTTGCCCTCCGGGCGCAGCGCAGCATCCACCTGCCACAGGGAACCCTCAACCGTGGCTTCACCGCAGGCGCGCAGGACTCCCGAGGCCAGTCGGGTCGCGGTGCGCAGGGCAGCCTCCTCGTCGCCCCCATCGAGTGGCTCCGCGACAAAGATCACGTCGACGTCGCTCACGTAGTTGAGTTCGCGCCCCCCGCACTTGCCCATCGCGATAATCGCGAGGCGGCACGGTGCCGAGTCGGCAGGCAGCTCCGCTCGCGCTATGGCGAGTCCTGCCTCCAGAGCCGCATCTGCGAGGTCGGCGAGCTCCTCTGCGATGTCATCGACGCGGGCTCCATGCACGAGGTCGCGCACCACGGTGGTGAGCAACTCATTGCGGTAGGCCACCCGCAGGGCGTCGGCAGCGCCGCCGACGCTCGCCGTAGGAGAATTCGCACCCGGGTCGGCACCGACCGCACGGAGCAGGCGCTCCCGGCGCTCGGCTGGACTCGGCGCACGCACCGCGACCCCGCGCAGTCGCTCGACCGAGCCCGGGTGCCGAGCGAGATGGTCGGCTAACGCGGAAGACATCCCCA
>CAJBMR010000287.1 GCA_903954205.1 uncultured bacterium
GTGTGCCGAGTGCTCAGTGCTGCGCTGCCCGACCCGGCAAGGGTCGACGTCGGAGGGCTGCACGCGCTCCTCGTCAGAGGCAACCCGGCACCGCACTCGGGAATGATCCGCATCCCCGGCGTGATCGAGGTGGCGAGCGCATCCCCGGAGCTCTTCCTCGCACGTGACCGCGACATCCTCGAGACGGGTCCGATCAAGGGAACGGGTCGCACCGCAAAGGATCTGCTGCCGAAGGATCGTGCCGAAAACGTCATGATTGTGGACCTCATGCGCAATGACCTGTCGCGCGTCTGCCGCACGGGAAGCGTGACCGTCCCCGAGCTCCTTGCCG
Organism: uncultured bacterium; assembly: GCA_903954205.1. Lineage (GTDB taxonomy): Bacteria > Actinomycetota > Actinomycetes > S36-B12 > S36-B12 > Mxb001. The sequence goes on from CAJBMR010000287.1 coordinate 332, forward strand.
AGGAGGAGCATCCCGGCCTGGTGCACCTGGTGAGCAGGGTGCGCGGTGTACTCACCCCCGATGCGACATGGAGTTCCATTCTCGCGGCGACCTTCCCACCGGGCTCGGTGACGGGTGCCCCCAAGCTCGCGGCCATGGAATGCATCGCTGAGGTGGAGACGGCCTCGCGCGCGATCTACTGCGGGGCGGTGGGCTGGGTGGATGCCGACGCCGGCACGGCAGGCCTGGGTGTCGCGATCCGCACCTTCTGGGTGAGCGACGGGGAGGTCCGCTTCGGCACGGGTGCGGGGATCACCTGGTCGTCGGACCCGCTCGGAGAGTGGAATGAGACGGAGCTCAAGGCAGACCGGCTGGTCGCGATTGCTGGCGGGTCCTGGCAGGGGAGGATGCCCGCATGAGGTTCTGGGTATCCCATCAAGGCGGACTCGTCGACGCGGACCACGCCCGCGTGTCGGTGCTGGACCATGGCTTCACCGTCGCCGATGGAGTCTTCGAGACGCTCAAGGTCGCCGACGGAGCGGCGTTCGCACTCAGACGCCATCTCGATCGGCTCGAGCGCAGCGCCGCGGCTATGGGTCTGCCCGCCCCTGATCGCGCGCAGGTCGTCACCGCAGTCCACGAGACTGTCGAGGCCAACGCCCCGGTGTTGGGCGCGCTGGGTCGCCTGAGAATCACCTACACCGCCGGCGACGCCCCCCTGGGCAGCGATCGCGGCGAGACCGGTCCCACGCTCGTGGTGGCTGTCTCCGCCATGAAGCCGTGGCCGGAGTCCGCCGCCGTGATCACGGTGCCGTGGCCGCGCAATGAGCGCAGCCCGCTCGCAGGAGTGAAATCGACGTCCTACGCCGAGAACGTCCTGGCGTTGGCGAGGGCGCATGACCACGGGGCGGGCGAAGCGCTCATGCCCGACACCCAGGGCCGCCTGTGCGAGGGCACGGGGAGCAACGTCTTCCTCGTCCTCGACGGGCGCCTCATCACGCCGAGCCTGGCGACCGGATGCCTCGCGGGCGTCACCCGCGACCTCGTCCTGGAGTGGTCCGGGGCCATCGAGTTCGACGTGCCCGTGTCCGCCCTCGAAGAGGCCGAGGAGGTCTTCATCACCTCGTCGACACGCGACGTACAGCCCGTGCATCGCGTCGACTCCCGCAGTCTGGCCGCGCCGGGCCCGGTCACGACTGCGGTCCGTGAGGACTTCCTGCGCCGTGCTGGCGCTGACGTCGACCCCTGATCGCCGTTATCGTGGTGGGGTGACATCCCCACGCGATCGGGACGACGCGCCCGATGAGTCACGCCTCCAGCGCATCGAGGACTCCGTCGAGGAAGCCGCGGAAGAACTTGTCGAAGGCTTCGAGGAGGCGGTCGATCGCATCCTGCCGCCCCATCTGCGCGCTCGCGCCTGGGCTCGGCGGAGGCGCTCGACACACGTCATGTGGCAGGCCGGCGTACTCATCGTCGGCTTCGGGCTCGTCGCGGCCGGCATCGCGATGCTCGTGCTCCCCGGTCCAGGCTGGGCGGCGATCATCCTCGGGCTCATCGTGCTGGCGTCGGAATACGCCTGGGCCCGCCGGCTCCTCGATCCTGTCCGCCGCTGGGCCAAGAAGGCGGCTGATGCGGCGTTGGATCCCCGCGTCCGCAGGCGCAACCTGATCATCGCGGGAGTGCTCGTGGTGGTGGTCGCCGGTGTGGTGGCGTGGTACGTCGCCGCCTACGGTCTGACCCTGCAGCCCATCACGGGCCTGGTCTTCCGCTAGAGGGGGTGCGGTAGTCTCACCGCCGCAGCACATCGGGCGATTAGCTCAGTGGTAGAGCACTCGCTTCACACGCGAGGGGTCACTGGTTCGAACCCAGTATCGCCCACCCTCAGGGAGTTTCCGCGCTGGCGCGGTTATTGCCGCCCGGGTTCTTGATCAGCAGATAGAGGCTGATCGTCGCCACCCATACGGGGAAGGCGAACTCAACGAGTGGGACTCCGAAGGGCACCAGCAGTAGGAAGAGTCCGGTGGCTGTCCCGAAGAGGTAGAGCCACCGGGGCAGCGCCTTGCGGATCCTTCCCATGGTCGACAGCGACAAGCAGAAGA
>CAJBMR010000288.1 GCA_903954205.1 uncultured bacterium
GCCCGGGGGCTGCGCGGCGATCCCCGTGGCATCCGGGTGTGGATCCCCTGGCCGAGGCCGTCCTGCCCGAGGCCACGGCCCTGCTGATCACCTCTACGCCCAGCGCCCCCACAGACGAGATCGCCCGCGATGCGGCGCGCAGTCTCCGCATCGATCCCGCGCTCCCCCATGACGTCGGCTGGTCCCGCGCACTGGCGGCGGCCACGGGACTGCTCGCCGCGCCCGTGCCCACGGGTCGCCTGGGTGCCGGCCTCGACAGTGTCTCGGCTCTGGCCGCGGGCCGCCGTGTCCTCGCGCCCGGCGATGCCGACCTTGCGCGCATGCTCTCGCCGTGGGAGGCCGCGCGCACCGCGGTCGCGACGAATTCCCGGCCCGAGGAGTTGGCGGAGATCGCACGGCGAGGTCCCGTGCCGCTCACGGCCGATGAGCACCGAGCGACGTTCGCCGCCATCCTTCTGGCAGCTGCCGCGCCCGTCCAGCTCACGGTGCTTGCCGAGCGGCTCGGCATCGCCTCACGTCCGCGCGCATGCTGGGATGTCGCGCTCCTTGCCGATACCGACGTCGACCCCGACCGCGTCATCGCGCAGTCTTGGCGGCCGCGCGAGCTCATCGTCTCCGGCCCACTCGCCGACCGAGCGCGCGATGCCTTGGCAAGCGCGGGCATCCAGGTCGTCGTCGCCGAGCAGGGCTCTTCGCTGGAGCCGGTCCTCCTGGGAATCGCGTCGCCGTATCTGGCCCGGCAGATCGACCTGCACGACCCCCACGACCTGCTGGACCTCCTGGCCGGGCATCTCCTCGGACAGGCGGCTCGCTCGCACCCGACTGACGCACTGCTGGTGAGTGCCACATGACCCGGACCCTGCGCGCCATCGTCTACGGCGACGTCAACCTCAACATCCTGGACGGCTCCGCCATTTGGGTGCAGTCCATGAGCGAGGCGCTCTCCCGCGCCGGCGTCGACGTGCGCGTGCTCCTCAAGGCACCCGTGGAGACCGGACGCCTCGTCGACCCCTTGCGTGCGCTTCCCGGTGTGAGCGTGGTCGACCCCTTCACGTCAGGAATGACATCTGAGCGCACACCGCTCAGCGCCGACGCTGCCGTGTCACTCATCGAGCGTCTCGACGGCGAGTCACCGGCTGACCTCATCGTCGTCCGCGGATTGCGCCTGGTCACAGTCGCCGCCGCATCGCCGCGCCTACGCGGACGGCTGTGGACCTACCTCACCGACATTCCCCAGAGCCCGCTGGACATCGATGACGAGCAGCGCGATCGGCTCGCCGCCATCGCTAGCGCAAGTCGCTGGATGCTCTGCCAAACCGAGGAGCTGCGATCGCTCATCGAGGCGAGCATCCCCGGGACCGGCGGCAGGTGCGTGCTCTGGAGCCCCATCGTCCCCGCTCCCGCGGTCGCAGGACTCGAGAGCACGACCGAGGGCGCACCCCTACGACTCGTCTACACAGGGAAGTTCGCGCCACTGTGGAACACCCTCGAGATGACACGTCTGCCCGCCCTCCTCGCGGAGCAGGGCATCGCGGCCGAGGTGCACATGGTGGGCGACAAGATCCACGATGTCCCCGGCGACCCCGAGTGGTCCTCGCGCATGCGCGGTGCGCTGGAGTCCACGCCCGGTGTGGTGTGGCACGGCGGGATGCCTCGTCAGCAGGCGATGGCGCTCGCAGCCTCGGGTGATCTTGGCCTCTCCTGGCGGGCGCCCGAGATGGACGCCAGCCTCGAACTCAGCACGAAGGTGCTCGAGTTCGGCGTGCTCGGCGTGCCCGTGCTGCTCAATCGCACGCCGATGCATGAGTCACTCCTCGGGGCTGACTACCCCCTCTTCGTCGCTGACGAATCCGATATCGCCTCTGCGTGCGCGCAGATCGCACGCGACCCCGAACTCCTGGCGGTTCTTGGTCGCCGCATCACCGAATCCGTGGCGCCCTACCGCATGGAGGCAGCCACCGAACGCCTGCGCGCCCTGCTCGCGCGCACCTTCCCCGAGGACCCGGCCTGCGTCGCAGCCGCTTCACAGGCAGTCGGTCGACCGCTGCGGGTCGTCGTCGCCAGCCACGACCTGAAGTTCTTCACGCGCATCCAGGAGCACCTCGCAGAGTTGCCCGGTGTCGAGCTCCGACTCGATCACTGGGAGGCGCTCTCGGTGCACGACTCCGCAGCGAGCGAGGCCATGGCGGCCTGGGCGGACGTCGTCATCTGCGAGTGGGCTGGCCCCAATCTGGTGTGGTACTCCCGGCACAAGCGCGCCGGTCAGCGTCTCATCGTGCGCCTCCACCGCTTCGAGCTCGACGCCGGATGGCTCGCCGATGTCCGCACGGAGGCCATCGACCAGGTGGTCTGCGTGAGCCCGTTCTACGCGCAGCTCACGGCCGCGCGCACCGAGTGGCCGGCCGATCGGATCGTGGTGATCCCCAATTGGGTCGACGTCGAGCAGTTCGATCGGCCCAAACTCACCGGCGCGGAGTTCACACTCGGCATGATCGGCATATCGCCCCATCGCAAGCGCCCGGATCTCGGCGTCGAGATTCTCGCGCGCCTGCGCCGCCGGGATCGCCGCTATCGACTTGCAGTGAAGTCCAAGATGCCCTGGGACTACTGGTGGATCTGGCGCAAGCCCGAGGAGCGTGCCGAGGCCGAGCGTCTCTTCCACCGGCTCCACGACGATCCCGTCGTCGCGAGTGCCGTGACCTTCGACGGATTCGGCAGCGACGTCGCCGCGTGGCTACGCCGCGTCGGCTGGGTCCTGTCGACGTCGGATGACGAGAGTTTCCACCTCGCGCCCGCCGAGGGCATGGCGTCAGGTGCGGTGCCTGTGCTGCTGCCCTGGCCTGGCGCCGACACCATCTACGACACCCGCTGGATTCACACCGACCCCGCCACCGCTGCCGATGCCATCCACGAGATCACCGTGTCGGGCCGCTGGGAGGAGCAGCGTCATCTCGCAAGGGATCAGGTGCGCGCATCATTCCCGCTGGATGCGGTCTGCGACACCTGGGCGCGGATCCTCGTCGAAGATCTGTCACCCGACACGGCCCAGGGCACACTCGCCCGCGACGCCTAGGCCTCTGGCGGGAAGACGGCGGAGTACGCCGACGCGCCACCGCGGCACTCGGCCAGAGCGAGAAGGTCCGGCCCGTGGATGAAGGCGACCGTCTCCCCCTCCGGCGCGCCCGACGGCCAGGGGATGCGCACCCCATGGACCACCGAGCGCACACTGCCCTCGTCGATCTCCACCCACGGAAGCGAACGACGCGCAGCCTCACCCGCAGGCATCGGCGCGACGTTCCCCAGGTCCTCCGGCGCGATTGCGTCATCGAGGGTGAATGCACCCGAGCGCGTCCGGCGAAGCGCCACGACGTGCCCGCCTACTCCCAGGCTCGCGCCCACATCGCGTGCGAGTGCTCGCACGTAGGTGCCCGCTGAGCACGCAACGCGCACATCGATCACCGTGGCGGGAACCCCCGCGACCACGGCATGGCGGAGGTCCAGCAGATCGAAGCCTTCGATCGTGACGTCGCGCTCGGGGATATCGACTTGCTCGCCGTCGCGCACGCGCTCATGCGCGCGACGACCACCGATATGGACCGCGCTCACGGCGCTGGGGCGCTGGCGCACGGGACCGCGCCAGGGTGCCATCGCGGCTTCAACTTCTTCAGCGCTCACCGTGGCACCGGATGCACTCAGCACCTCACCCTGCGCGTCATCGCTCACGGTGGCTACACCGAGGACGATGGTCGCGACGTACTCCTTGCCCTGCCCCGACAGGTGCCCCAGCAGGCGTGTCGCCGAGCCGAGCCCCAAGACAAGCACTCCCGTCGCAAGCGGATCGAGCGTGCCGGCGTGGCCCACTCGGCGCGTGTCGAACGCCTTGCGCGCCCGCCCGACGATGGCGTGCGACGTCGGACCCTCGGGCTTGTCCACCACGACGATGCCGTGCGAGCCCGACAGGGGCGGCTTGGCCGTCCCGCCGGGCCCAACCTGAAGGGTCATCCCTCCGGGTCCTCCTCTGCGGGCTGGCGGTAGGGATCGGGGTCGCCCGCGTAGTGGGCACCCGTCGCCTGCGCGTGCACCTGGGCATCGGATTCAGCCGCGGCGCGGAGCAGATCATCGATGTGCTTGGCGTTCTCTGGCAGGGCATCGAGGATGAAGGCCAGCGAGGGCGTGTGCTTGATGCCGGTCTGGCGACCCACCTCGGTGCGAAGGATCCCCTTGGCCGACTCGAGGGCAGCCGCTGTGGCCGCACGCTCCTCATCGTCGCCGTAAACGGTGTAGAAGACAGTGGCTTCACGTAGATCCGGGGTGACCCTGGCGTCAGTGACGGTGATGAAGCCAAGCCGCGGATCCTTGACCTTCATCTCCAGTGTCTCCGCCACGATCTCGCGAACCCGGTCCGCGAGCTTGCGGGCGCGTGCTTCGCTCGCCATCAGCCCACTCCTTCGTCATCGCCGCCGAACATTCGCCGACGGACTCCCACCAACGTGATCTCGGGAAGCCCCGAGACCCACTCCTCACATGCATCGGCGACATCCCGCGCGTGGGAGGCATCGCCGGAGACCGCACCGACCGTCACCAGGGCCCGCCGATGCAGGTCCTGGAAATCCGTCTCGGCCGCGGCCACATCGAACCTCCTCCGCAACTCACGGACGATGGGCTTCACCACGGCACGCTTCTCCTTGAGGGAGTGCACGTCACCGAGGAGGAGATCCATCTCGCACGTCGCCACGAACACGTGAGCAGGCCTAGGCGCGGGCCTTCTCGCGCATCTCGTAGGTCTCGATGACGTCA
>CAJBMR010000289.1 GCA_903954205.1 uncultured bacterium
CCGTGGGCGAGGCGCTGCAGGGGATCCAGTGGCGCGACCGGCTCCGGTGCATCCGGCAGCGGGCCAAGGTCGGGTGCCTCATCGCTGAGATCGAAGAGAGTCGCGGCGAGCATCATGCCTCCGACGCCATCGGTGATGGCGTGATGGAGCTTGAGCACGATCGCTGCGCCGTCGCCGTCGAGACCGGTGGCCACGGTCAATTCCCAGAGCGGGCGATTGCGGTCAAAGTCCTGTTCCGCTGCGCGCTCCGCGATGCGCAGCGCACCCGCGAGATCCTGTTCTCCGGGAGGGAGGGCGATCCAGCGCAGGTGGTAGTCGAGATCGAAGTCGGGATCCGTGACCCAGCGCGGAGGGATGAGCGACACCGGATTGCCGATGACGCACTGTCGCAGCTTGGGCACGACCCGGGTGAGGCGCTCCACCCTCTCGGCGAGGGCATGGCGGTCGGGCACCGTCTCGGTGGTCACCATTGCGACGATGACCGATCGCAGCAGCGGATCGTCCTCGATGCCCCACATGACGGCGTCGAAGGCGCCCATGCGCTCGTCCTGGCTCATCTCCGGTCCCTCCCGGTGCTGCCCGTCTGGGGCTCTCCCGACCGTAGTGCGCGCATTCGCCCGGTGCGGGGGCTTACCGTGAATCCATGACCGTCGAGCAGCCCGCGTCCGTTCCCCCTTCTGCCAAAGGAGGCGATCTCGCGCAGCCCGAGGTGGAGGCCCTCTTCGCGCAGCGCCTGGCCGAGGCCTTCGCGGCGCTCGGTTGCTTCAACCTCGCTGTCTTTGGCAAGACCGGTGTCGGCAAGTCGACCCTGGTCAACTCCGTCTTCGGTAGCCAGGTTGCGGAGACCGGGCTCGGCAAGCCCGTCACGCGGGGACTCGTCTACTACCGCCACCCGGGGGGACTGCTCGGACTGTACGACTCGGAGGGTTTCGAGACGGGTACGTCGGGTGACGAAATCCTCGCGGCATTGCGCTCGCGCGTGTCCGACTCACGCGCGCTGCCGGTCGATCAGCAGATCCACGCAGCGTGGTACCTCGTGCGCTGGTCGGATCGCAGGTTCGAGGAGCGCCAGGGCGACTTCGTGCGCGCGCTCGCCGACCTCGGCCTGCCGGTGATCCTGGTGATCACCCAGGTGCCCAGTCGTGACGGCGTGCCGCATCCGGAGGCGGTCGAGCTCGCGCAGTACATCGAATCCCTGGGCTTGCCGCTGAGGCCCGCGGGTCGCGCCCTGCTCACCAACGCGCTCGAGGATCCGTTCACGTCCTCGCCTGTGTTCGGCCTGCAGGACTTGCTCGATGCGACGTACCTTGTCGTGCCCGAGGTGGCCACCGCAGCGCTCACCGCGGTGCAGATCCTCGACTGGGAGCGTAAAAGACAGGCGGCGAAGACGATCATCAATCGATCTGTTGCGCTCGCTGCCGGGGTCGGTGCGGCTCCCATCCCCTTCGCTGACGCGGCCATCCTGGTTCCGACGCAGGTGACGATGATCGCGCGGATCACGGCCGCCTACGGCCTGCCCGCCGATCGCTCACGGGCCCTGGCCGCCGCCGGCGCCGTGGTCCTCACGGGCGGCGCGACGATGGCGGGGCGCTATCTCGCCACGAATCTGTTGAAGTTCATCCCTGGGGGCCAGGTGGCCACGTCGGCGATCTCGGCGACTGTCGCGGGCACGCTCACACGCGCGGTGGGGGGTGCCTGGGCTCGCGTGTGCGAATACACCCTCTCCCTGCCCCCCGCGGAGCGTGACCGGTTCCTCGCGGGGAGCGGCCCCAAGGAGCTCTTCCTCGCCTACTTCTCCGGCAAGCAGCGCTGATCGGGAGCGGCTGCGAGGGGGCGCTGCTACGGTCGGGGGAGTCGATCCGGGAGGTCCCATGCGCCGCATGTTCCTCGTCGCTGCCGCAATCGCCGGCGCTGCCGCTGGCGTCGCGGCATGGCGGCGCTACCAGCACACCGAGCCGGTCGCCGAGCGCGCAGATGCGTGGGCTGACAGCGTGACGACGTTCGCGGGACGGACCGCCACGGGTGTCTCGGAGGCCGCGACGACCGCGGCAGATCTCGCCGATAGGGCCGCGCGGACCGCATCGGACGCTGCTCACTCCACGCCGATCGTGCCGCCTGTCGTCGCCGATGCGGTGAGTGCGGCCGCTGCGAGCG
>CAJBMR010000290.1 GCA_903954205.1 uncultured bacterium
CCAGGAGCTGCTGCCTGCGGCCTTCATCATCATCGCGGTCACCGTGACCTTCTACGGACTCACCGCCATCCCGGCGGCGAAGGTGCTCGGCCTGCGGCAGCCCCCGGAGGGGTGAGCCTCAGTCATGCGCATTGTGTGTCAGCAGTTGGCTCCCGCCGTCGGCGATGACGCGGCCAACCATGAGGCGACGATCGCTGCGGTGCAGGATGCGATTACGCGCGGGGGCGATCTCATCGTCCTCCCGGAACTGTGCACGAGCGGCTATGTCTTCGCAGACGCGAGCGAGGTCGAGGCTGCAGCCGTGACCCTCGACTCGCCCCTGATCCGCGAGTGGATCACCGCATTGCACGGCACCGACGCGATTCTGGTGGCCGGCATTCCGCTCCGTGAGCCCGAGGGCATCGCCAATGCTGCGGTGATGCTCGACGCCGACGGCGTGCAAGCGGTCTATCGCAAGGTGCACCTATGGGATGAGGAGAAGCGCTGGTTCCGCGCGGGGATCGAGCCACCTCCGGTGGTCGATACGCGGCAGGGGCGCATCGCCATGATGGTGTGCTTCGACCTGGAGTTCCCCGAGATGGTGCGGGGAGTATTCCTTCAGGGCGCCGAAGTGATCGCCGCCCCAACCAATTGGCCGGCTGCCGCCTCACCAGCGGGCGAGCGGCAGGCGGAGCTGCACGATGCCATGTCGTCGGCGCGACTGAGCCGCATCTTCATCGCCTGCTGCGATCGCGGTGGCAGCGAGCGCGGCAGCACCTTCGCGGGCGCGAGCGCGATCATCGGGCCCGATGGCTGGCTCCGGGCCGAGAGCGAGAGCGCGGGCGCCACGACCGTGCAGGCCGATGTGGATCTGAGCGAGGCTCGCGACAAGGCCACGGGTCGGAGCAACGACGTGCGGGCCGATCGCCGACCCGATGTCTACGCCGCCACGCCACTCCTGCCCTAGGGATCCGCACGCGGTGTGACGTGTAGCTTTTCCGTCCGCTAGAGCGCCCGCGGCCCGGCGGGAATGGATCGTCGCCAACGAGTTGGCCGATACTAGGCGACCACGATGCAGGAGCCCGCGACCACGATCGCGAAGGCGACCCACTCGGGGCCGCGCAACTTCTGCTTGAAGAAGAAGATCGCAAGGACCGCGAGGATCAGGGGATCCAGCGAGGAGATAACCGCGGTGATGCCGAGATTGCCTTCGTTGGCTGACGTGTAGAAGGCGATGTTGGCTGCTGCGAGGCAGATGCCGGTGGCGATGAGCACGGCGTAGGCACGCGGGGTCAACTGCTTGATCTGGCCACGCGCCGTGACCATCACCAGTATCCCGGTGACCACGATCTGCGGCACCATCGAGACCAGCATGGTCCCGGTCAGACTCACGCGGGTACCAGTGTCGATGACAACGGTCGAGACACCCCAGCACAGGGCAGCGCCGAGGGCGAAGAGGATCGCGACGCTCGTGCCGCTCGACGTCTCTCCATCCTTACGTTCCCTGATGGAGACCAGGTAGAAGGTCGCTAGCCCGGCGAGCATGAGAAGGACGCCGACAATGGTGAGTCTGGTGAAGGGCTGACCGCTGTAGACGGAGTAGCCCAGGGGCACGATGACGTAGGTGGCGACGACGCCCGAGGCGATCGCCACCTTGCCGCGCTGGTAGGCCATGAGCAGCAGGTAGGTGGCACCCACGTTGAGCAGGCCGCCGAGCAGCCCGGGTATGGCATCACCGGGGTCGAAGGTGAGCTCGCCGGTGAGGGTGCCAACGATGGCGTAAGTCGCGGTCCCGCCCGCAGCACTGATAAGGATGATCAGCCAGTTGGACAGGCGACCCCGATAGACAGCGAGGCCCAGCGCCCAGAAGGCATAGAGGAAGGCGCTGGCGAACGCGAGGGAGAAGTAGCCCATGACGGGGCTGATCCTGGCAGCCGCTTAGCGCCCGCGGGTGGAATCGCGAGGAGCGCGTGTCGGCTTCAATTGATCCAGCGCCAGCCGTGGCGGTCGTGCCCCGCCATGAGTACGCCGATGAGCTCGAATCCATCCGGGGTCCAGCGGAAGACGGCGTTCTGCTCCCACTGTCGCGCCAGGTTGCACACGGTGGCCTCGTCACCGCCGACGATCGTGTAGCCGGCCTCGTTCCAGGTGGGATCCGCGGGGTCGTAGCCGAGATTCGGGTAGGCGACCAGGCCCAGGGCTGCGATTTGACGGCCCATCTGCTCGTGACGGTCGGCGTTCACCTCGGGGGCCAGGACGATGCTTCGCGGATTGCACGCGGTGAGGATCCACGCGACGGTCTCGCCGAAGGGCCACTCCTGTGGTGACTGGGTGGGCACCTGCTCCAGCAGTCGATGCGTCCCATCGGGCATGGTCACGTCGACGACCGTCGTGCGGTACGCCGCCCACAGCTCATGGCTCATGTCGGGAGGCTACGGGCGCGGCCGAGGATGGCGCACGCGGATCGCCGGGGACGCTGCCGCC
>CAJBMR010000291.1 GCA_903954205.1 uncultured bacterium
CATCGCGTGCATTGCGCTGGATGAAGTTGCGGCGAGACTCGACGTTCTCACCCATGAGCACGCTAAAGGTCTCGTCTGCCTGCGCGGCGTCATCGAGGGTGATCTGCAGAAGCACCCGACGCTCGGGGTCCATGGTGGTCTCCCAGAGCTCATCCGCGTTCATCTCGCCGAGGCCCTTGTAGCGCTGGATGCCTTCCTCCTTCGGCAGCTTCCTGCCGGCCGCCACGCCCACCTCGATGAGCGCATCGCGCTCCGCAACCGAGTAGGCGTAGTCAGGAGCCTCGCGCTGCCACTTGATCTTGAAGAGCGGAGGCTGCGCGAGGAAGACATGACCCTCGGTGACGAGCTGCGGCATGAAGCGGAAAATCAGTGTGAGCAGCAGCGTGCGGATGTGTTGACCATCGACGTCGGCGTCGGCCATGAGCACGAGCTTGTGATAGCGCAGGCGGTTGATGTCGAAGTCCTCGTGCACGCCGGTGCCCAATGCGGAGACGAGTGCCTGCACCTCGTTGTTTTGCAGGACCTTGTCGATGCGCGCCTTCTCGACGTTGAGGATCTTGCCGCGGATCGGCAGGATCGCCTGGGTGCGAGGATCGCGACCCTGACGAGCGCTCCCACCCGCGGAGTCGCCCTCGACGATGAAGACCTCACACTCCTCGGGCTCCCGGCTGGAGCAGTCGATGAGTTTGCCGGGCATGCCGGCGCCACCGAGGAGTCCCTTGCGGTTGCGCGCAAGATCGCGGGCTTTGCGGGCCGCGATGCGCGCCGTAGCGGCGTTGACCGACTTGCGCGCGATCTCCTTGCCCTCGGCGGGATTCTGCTCAAGCCATGCGCCGAGTTGATCGTTGACGACCTTCTGGACGAAGGCCTTCATCTCGGTGTTGCCGAGCTTGCCCTTGGTCTGCCCCTCGAACTGCGGCTCGCGGAGCTTGACGCTCACGATGGCAGTGAGTCCCTCGCGCACGTCTTCACCAGCGAGATTGGGGTCCTTGTCCTTGAGGATGCCCCACTCGCGAGCGAACTTATTGACCAGCGTGGTGAGTGCCGCGCGGTAGCCCTCTTCGTGGGTGCCACCCTCGGTCGTATTGATCGTGTTGGCGAAGGTGTGGACCGACTCGGTGAAGCCGGAGCTCCACTGCATCGCGATCTCTGCCTGCAGGCCCTTCGCGTCGTCCTCAGTGGCAAGCTCGATGACCGTGGGGTTGCCCACGCCCTTGGTGGCGTTGAGATGTCGGACGAAGTCGGCGATGCCGCCCTCGTAGTAGTACGTGATCTCGGCGATGCCCTCGGCTTCCTCGCCGCCAAACTCCTCGACTAGGCCGGGGCGCCGACGCTCGTCGGTGAGGGTGATGGTGAGGCCACGGTTGAGGAACGCCATCTCCTGGAATCGGCGCGCGAGGGTCGCCGTGTCGTACCAGGTCGTCTCGAAGATGTCTGGGTCCGCCCAGAAGGTGACCGTGGTGCCGTGCTCGTCGGTCTTGTCGCCCCTCTTCAGCGGGGCCATCGGGACTCCGTGCTCATAACTTTGAGTCCAGACGTAGCCGTCGCGCTTCACCTCGACCTCGAGCCGAGTCGACAGCGCGTTGACGACGGAGACGCCGACACCATGGAGGCCGCCGGACACGGAGTAGCCACCTCCTCCGAACTTGCCGCCAGCGTGAAGGACGGTGAGGACGACTTCGAGCGCAGGCTTCTTCTCCACCGGGTGCTCATCGACCGGGATGCCGCGGCCGTTGTCGGAGACGCGGACGCCGCCGTCCTCGCGCAGGATCA
>CAJBMR010000292.1 GCA_903954205.1 uncultured bacterium
CGCGAAGAGCGCGTCCTCCACGAGCACGCCCGCGCCGGTGAGCCGATTGAGCAGGCTGGACTTGCCGGCGGTCGTGTAGCCGGCCAGTGCGACAGCGGGTGTGCCCGCGCGCTCGCGCGCCCCACGCTGGGTACGGCGTACCCGCTCCATGTCCTTCAGCTGGCGGCGCAGCACCGTCATCTGGTCGCGGATGCGACGGCGATCAGTCTCGATCTTGGTCTCGCCCGGACCACGGGTGCCCACGCCGCCGGTGGCGCCGCCCGCGCGTCCGCCCGCCTGACGCGACAGCGACTCACCCCAACCGCGCAGACGCGGAAGGAGATATTGCATCTGCGCAAGCGACACCTGCGCGCGACCGGCCTTGCTGCGCGCGTGCTGGGCGAAGATGTCGAGGATGAGCCAGGTGCGGTCGACGACCTTCACCTTGACCACCTCCTCCAGGTGACGCAGCTGGCCCGGGCTGAGCTCTCCATCGCAGATGACGGTGTCGGCGCCAGTGGAGACGACGAGATCGCGGAGCTCCCGGGCCTTGCCGGATCCGATATAGGTCGCCGGGTCGGGACGATCGCGACGCTGGATCACGCCATCGAGCACAAGTGCGCCCGCGGTCTCGGCCAGGGCAGCGAGCTCGCGCAGGCTGCGCTCCGCCTCATCCGCGGTGCCCTCGGTCCATACGCCGACGAGCACGACCTGCTCGAGGCGGATCTGGCGGTACTCGACCTCGGTGATGTCCTCGAGCTCGGTGGACAGGCCAACGACGCGACGCAGCGCCTGGCGATCCTGAAGGTCGAGTTCGCCGACCGCGGGCTCGTCTAGATCCACGCGGCAACCCAGTCGGCTTCAAGGAAGCCGTCAGCGACGATGGTCGCCGGCCCGATGAGCTCGAGTTCGCCGTCCCGCTCCTCTACGTGCAGGGTGCCACCGGGAACGTCGATGCGGATCGACCCGGGCAGGTCACCACCGCGCTGGCGCACAACCCACGCGACGGCACAGGCTCCGGTGCCGCAGGAGAGGGTCTCCCCCACACCACGCTCGTGCACGCGCATGCGCAGGTGACCCGGCGCCACCTGCTCCACGAACTCGACGTTGACGCCCTCGGGGAAGAGGTGCTCCGGGCTCACCTCGGGCGCCCGGTCAAGCGGGCCTGCCGCACTCACCGCGGTGACGAAGACGACTGCGTGCGGATTGGGCACGTGCACGCCGGTCGCCGGATAGGAGCGGTTGCCGACCATGACGGACGCGATCACGTCCATACCCTCGGCCCTGCCCATCCCCACGGCGTACTCGCCTGAGTCGAGCCGGCGCACATGACGCACCCCGCCTCGCGTGGCAATGTCCATGCCGGCGGGGTCTGCGAGGCCCTCCTCCACCAGGAATCTGGCGTAGACGCGGATGCCATTGCCGCACATCTGAGCCGATGACCCGTCGGCATTGCGGTAGTCCATGAAGAACTCCGCGCCGGTGGAGGCCGGGTCATCGCAGGCGGCCGAGCGCACGACACGCAGCACGCCGTCGCCACCCACGCCGAAGCGGCGGTCGCATAGAGACGCCACCGTCTCGTCGGTGAGTTCGATCTCACCATCGAGATCGGGCAGCAGGACGAAGTCATTGCCCGTCCCGTGGCCCTTGAGCACGCGTACCTGCTTCACGCGACCAGCCTAGGCGCCCGCGGCGGCGTAGAGCGCGCTCGCCCGCTCGCAGGCGTGATCCCAGGTCTGCTCGGGAGGCACGGAGACGTTGTGCGCCCAGATCCGCTCCCCCAGCGCCGGATCTCGCCCGAGGAGGGCCAGGGCATCCGCCAACCCTGCGTCGTCGACCGCGAGCAGCCCCTCGACGCCGTCGTGGATGAACTCCGAGGTGCCCGCCTGCGCGCGTGCCACGACAGGGAGCCCGAAGGTGCGCGCCTCGAGGGCGGCGATGCCGAAGGACTCCAGCACCGAAGCCTGCGCGAAGACATCACAGGTGGCGAATACCTCGCGGATTCCCTCGAGGGGCAGCCGGCCGGTGAAGCGAGTGGGCACGTCGAGTCGGCGGGCGGTGCGCTCGACGGCGCCTCGCTGTGGGCCGTCGCCGATGATCGTGGTCTCGATCCGCACGTCCGGGCCGAGCAGCACCTGCGCGCGCGCAATCGACCGCAGGAGAGAGCCCACGCGCTTGCGCGGAGCGAGACGCGAGACAGTGACGACGCGGAGCACGCCCGGTACGCGTGTCACGGGCTGATCCCGATGCCAGGGAGCAGGATCGATGGCATTGGGGAGTACGCCGACTCGTACGCCGAGAGCCTCCGCGACAGGCGCGGCGGCGATCTCGCTCACCGCGCTCACCGCCACTCCGGGCCGAGTGAGGAGCCCGCGGGCGGCGCGATAGCCGCCGCGTGACAGCGGACCCCACATGCTGTGCACGGTGACGACCGTCGGGATGCGCAGTTCAGCCAAGGCACGCAGCGCTCCCCAGGCGAACGGCGAGACTGCGCCCACGTGCACGTGCGCGACGTCAGCAGGATGCATCTCGAGGATCTCGCGGACCCCAGCCCGGGTCCGGGGGTGTACCGGCAGGTCGCCCGGCATCCGAGCCGCCAGCCGCTCCACCTCGATTCCGTCGATCACCTCCCGCCCGGACCGCTGCGCCCCAGCGCC
>CAJBMR010000293.1 GCA_903954205.1 uncultured bacterium
ACGGCGCCGGCCAGTGGCGAGACGACGCCGAGCGCAATACCTGACGCGGCTCCGATGAATCCGATAAGTGGCGCTACTTCTGTGTTCGTATGCGCCACGATCCAGCAAGCAAGGCTGAGGAGTGTGAGCGTTGCGATCAGCGCCGTCCGTGTGCTCCCTGACCCCGAAGACGAATCAAGGATCCGTGAGGGATTATTGACGCCGAGGGCTGGAGCGTAGCGTCCGTCACGCGTGGCGCGCGCACGCTGATCCTGCATCTCCCTTCGGCGACTCGCTCGTGACATGAGGGGCAGTGTAGGGCTCCCGCCGAGGTGAGGCTGCGGAGGGTTTCGGCTATGCTCCTCCTCCGTCAGGGATGACGATCGGTCGGGGCGTAGCGCAGCTTGGTAGCGCGCGTCGTTCGGGACGACGAGGTCGGAGGTTCAAATCCTCTCGCCCCGACCAGCAGCCGCGCAGGCAGAGAAACGGTTTGTGCGAGTAGGCTGATCGGAGACATGCGCCCGTAGCTCAGCGGATTAGAGCATCTGGCTTCGGACCAGAGGGTCGGGGGTTCGATTCCCTCCGGGCGCACCAGACCCCTGTGAGTGGCTCGTCGTGAAGGGCTACAATCGCTTCATGCACCTCCGCCTCCTCTCCCTGCTCCTCGTCCCCGCGATGCTCATCCCTACGAGCACGGCAACCGCCGTTGAGGTCTCACCGCCCGGCTGGACGAATCGATTCGTCGTCACCTACGCGTCGCCCTTGCGCGGCGACCTCCCCGCGGGCGTACGAGAGGTACGTGCGGACGGTCGCCGAGTGGTGGTCGACCTCGGCCGCCGTGCCACCCGCAGCGATCTCCTGCGCTTCCGCGACCCATCCATCATTGCCGTAGAACCAGATATTCGTATGCAAGCTGCTATCACACCATCTGATCCAAGCTTCACCTCACAGTGGGATATGAGCGATGCGGGCGCTGGCGCGGCGGACTACAGCGTGCGCGCACCCGCCGCATGGGAGATCACTACAGGGAGCAGCGACCTCGTCATTGCGGTGCTTGACACGGGAATTACCTCGCACAGCGAGTTCTCTGGTCGCACCGTAGCAGGCTACGACTTTATCTCCGACTCACTCATCGGGAATGACGGGAACGCTCGAGATAGTGACCCCTCTGACCCGGGCGATTGGATCACCTCTGCTGAGGATGCTGGTGGATACTTTTATGGATGCGGTGTTGACAGTAGCTCCTGGCACGGAACGCATGTAGCTGGAACGATCGGCGCATCAGGTAACAACGCGTCTGGGATCGCCGGCCTGAACTGGACGTCAAAGATCCAGCCGATCCGCGTCCTGGGAAAGTGCGGAGGCTATGACAGCGACATCGCCGATGCCATTCGTTGGGCTGCTGGCGGGACCGTTTCGGGAGTCCCTGCGAACGCAACGCCAGCTCGCATCATCAGCCTCTCGCTTGGCGGTGGTGGAAGTTGCTCTAGTGGGATGCAGAGCGCGATTAATGATGCTCGCAGCCGCGGTGCGCTTGTTGTGATCGCGGCAGGGAATGAGAACTCGAACGCCGCGTCATTCTCGCCAGCCAATTGTGGCGGCGTCATCACCGTTGCAGCAACGGGACGCAACGGCAAACGCGCCTACTACTCCAACTACGGCAGCTGCGTCGACATCCTTGCTCCCGGGTCGTCCATCACATCGGTCGGCATCACATCGACGACCGCGACGGACACCATGTCAGGCACATCCATGGCCAGCCCGCATGTCGCCGGCGCGGCTGCCCTCTACCTGGGGTTGAACAATGCCGCGACCCCGGCACAGGTGGTCGCGGCCCTCACGGCGGCATCCACGCCCGACGTCGTGACCGGGGTCCTCGGCTCTCCGAACAAGTTGGTCTACGCGCGCTCCTTCGATGCCTACAGCGGAA
>CAJBMR010000294.1 GCA_903954205.1 uncultured bacterium
AGATTGATGGGCAGGATGAGCCGCTTGGGCAGGCCCGCGACCGCGGCGTACCGCTGCATCATGGCCTGGTAGGTCATCACCTCGGGGCCGCCGATGTCGAAGGCGCGATTGACCTCGGGAGGCAGGTCGGCTGCGCGGACGAGATAGCGCAAGACATCGCGGATGGCGATCGGCTGAGTGCGCTGGCGAACCCACCGTGGCGTGATCATCGCCGGGAGGCGCTCGGTGAGGTAGCGCAGCATTTCGAATGACGCGGAGCCTGAGCCGATAACCACCGCTGCCCGCAGCTCGCACGTGGGCACCCCGGATGAGCGCAGGATCTCGCCGACCTGGGAACGCGAGCGCATGTGGCGGCTCATCTTCTCCGGCGCTGTCTCTGGTGCGAGACCCCCCAGATAGACGATACGGCCGACATGCTGCGCGGAGGCGGCCTCAGCGAAGGTGCGCGCCATGCGCGCCTCCTCCGACTCGAGTTCGGAGCCCTGCTGGATGGAATGGAGGAGGTAGTAGGCCACGTCGACGCCCTCGAGTGCGGCGCTGATAGCAGCGGGGTCACCGGCGTCGCCCACGGCGACCTGCACCTGATCGGCCCAGGGCAGATCGCGGATCCGTTCGAGGTGGCGCACCATCACGCGCACGCGGAAGCCGGCCTCGAGGAGTCGGGGCACGAGACGGCCGCCGACGTACCCCGTCGCGCCGGTCACCAGACAAAGCCGTTCCATGCCCCCATCTTCGCGCGAGGGGGGCATTTCCGCAGATCCGCGAGTAGCGTGCGCCCATGGCGTCCGACCCCAGCCACCGTGCCGGCGATGCGGACAGGGATGCCGCCACGGCCGTCCTGCGGGAGGCGTTCGCCGAAGGGCGGCTGAGCCAGGAGGAGTTCAGCAAGCGCCTCGATGGGATTCACGAGGCGAGCACCGTGGGCGAAGTGACGCGATTCACGGCCGATCTGCCCGTGGTGTCCGCTGGGGCCGATCGTGGCGCGGTCGCGGACTACGCCGGGCAGGACCTGACCGGCGTCACCATGCGGGGTGCCCGCCTCGCTCGGGCAAATCTTGCCGGCGCCATCCTCGTCGAGGCCGACCTCACCGATGCCGATTTGAGTCACGCCGATCTCACCGGAGCCGATCTGAGTCTGGCCAAGCTCACCAGGGCAAATCTCAGCGGTGCGTCGCTCGTGAGAGCTGATCTCACCGATGCGGTGCTTAAGGACGCCGATCTCACCGGCGCGGACCTGAGCGGCGCACACCTGTCGTACACGGATCTCAATGGCGCAACTCTCACCGGTGCGATCCTCACCGGCAGTCCACCCGAACGTGATCGCAGCGAGGTCGTGGCGGCACGTCGTCGCAAACTGCGTGCCGGATGGACTTCTTGGCTTGGTGTGTCCGTCCTCGTCAATGTGATCTGGTTCGCGTCGTGGGTTGCCGGTGGCTCGTCGCCGACGTACTACTGGCCGATCTGGGTCATGGGTCCGTGGGGTGCGGTCATGGTGCTCGCCACGCTGACGGGTCGCTCGGGTGAGGAAGGGACCTAGGCGAACCAGGCGCTAGCCGGGGAGCACGTCCTGGAGACCGGTCCAGCGGGCGACGAAGGCGAGGGTGTCGGCGGCCTCGTCGATGGATCGGGAGAGCGATCGCGCCCCGTGCCCCACATCTCCCTCGCCTCGGAAGACCACGGGACGCTCTGAGTTGGTCGCGTGCTGCACCGCGGCGCACATCTTGCGGGCGTGCATCGGATCGGTGCGGGTGTCGTTGTCGAAGGCGACGAACATCGTCGCCGGGTACTCCGTGCCCTCCTCAACCCGGTGGTACGGCGAGTAGCCGAGGAGCCAGTCGAGCTGCTCGGGAATCTCTGGATCGCCGTACTCCACCGTCCACGTGGGGCCAAGTTCAGATGTCGTGTAACGCACCATGTCGAGCAGCGGAGCGACACACACGACGGCCTGGAAGAGATCGGGCCGCTGCGTCATTGCTGCGCCGACGAGGAGGCCGCCGTTGGAACCGCCCTCGATCGCGAGTTGGGACGAGGTCGTCCAGCCCTCCGCGATGAGGTACTCCGCAGCGGCGTGGAAGTCGTCGAAGACGTTCTGCTTGCTGCCGAGCATGCCGTCGCGATGCCACTCCTCGCCTTCCTCCCCGCCGCCGCGGAGGTTGGCGATTGCCCAGACGCCCCCGGCCTCGACCCACGACAGGATCGAGGCGGAATAGCCGGGCGAAAGGGGAATCCCGAAGCCGCCGTAGCCGTAGAGCACCGCGGGACGCGGGCGGTCAGGCTCTGCCTCGGGGGACAGGATGAACATCCGGATTTCGGTGCCGTCCTTCGAGGTGTAGGTCACCTGCCGTGAGTGGACGCGAGGTACGTCGACGATGCCGGGAGGCTCGGCGAACAGCGAGAGTGTCTCCGTGCGCCCGTCGAAGGAGTAGATGGCGGGAACGGTGGTGTGATCGGTGTAGACCACCCACACGATCGGGCCGCCGTCGGGCCGCTCCACCGGGCCACCGATCGTGCCCGCACCGGGAAGGGGAATGGTGCGAATGAGCGCCCCGGTGTCGAGATCGTGCACGCTCAACTCACTGACGACATGACGCGTGCGGCTCACGAGGAGCAAGGGCCTCATCATTTCGGGGCCGTCGAGGATGGCGTAGCCCTCCAGGACGGAGTCAGGCTCCTCGGGGAGGAGCTCCCGCCACGGCTCATCCCACAGGTGCTCGGGTGCGCTGACGAGGACACGGCCGCGTGGGGCATCTCGGTCAGTGGAGATGTAGATGAGGCCGTTGCGTCCAACGTGGAGGCTCGTCTGGGCATCGACGTCGCCCTGCACCAGGCGGAAGGCGGGCGACTCGGGTGGCGCGGCCTCGAGGTCGGCGATCCACAGGTCGTTGCGCGGCTCAGTGCCCTCGGACGCAGAGACCTGCAGCCAGCGGCCCTCGCGGCTCACCTCCACGCCGTAGTAGTTGGTCATGTTCATGCCGGCACCGAAGACGAGCACGTCGGCGTCGGGATCCTGTCCGACGGTGTGGAGATAGACCCGGCGGTGGAACTTCTGCTCGGTCTCCGGCAGCAGCTCCGGGGCCAGGCGCCGGACGTAGTAATAGCGCTCCCCGCCGGGCAGCCACGCCACGGGGGAGTAGCGGCAGCGGTCGATGCCGTCCTCGATGCGCTCGCCTGTGGCCGTGTCGATGACGGCGAGGATCGACTCCTCGTCTCCACCGATGGAGTACTGCACCGCAACGCGGTCGCCCTCCTTGCTCGGTTGCCACGAATCCATCGTGGTGACACCGGTCGGGTCGATGGCGATGGGATCGAAGAGCGCGCGCTCGACACCGTCTGCCCCGCGCACGTAGAGCACGGGGAACTGTTGACCCGGCTCCCGTCGCGTGGAGAAGGTCCACCCGCCGCGGTGATACGGCGGGGAGATCGACCCGGCGCCCATGAGCTCGGCGATACGACCGGCGAAGCGGTCACGCGTCGTCCAGCCGGCCCGCTCGGCTGCCATGAGAGCGTCCTGCTCCGCGCGCCACTCAGAGGTGCGCGGGTCGTCGGCATCCTCTAGCCAGCGGTAGGGATCCGGGACAG
>CAJBMR010000295.1 GCA_903954205.1 uncultured bacterium
CGGAGGCGATCGCCTGGCTCGCAGGGCAGCCCTGGTGCACGGGCAATGTCGGGATGTTCGGGACGTCCTACGGAGGATTCAACTCCTTCCAGCTCGCTTGCGAGCGTCCACCGCATCTGGGGGCGATCATCCCGATCTACGCGACCGACGATCGATACACCGACGACGTCCACTACATGGGCGGTGCCTTCAAGTGGATCGATCAGGTCGACTACTGCGCCTACATGGCACCCATGGGCGCACTCCCGCCCGTGCCCGAGATCTGGGCCGCGAATCATCCCGAAAGTCATGACTGGCGCGCGGAGTGGCTGCGCCGCATCGATGAGCATGAGCCCTGGCAGCTCATCTGGATGAGTCACCCGCACGACGATGCCTACTGGCGGCATGGCTCGGTGCGACTTGGCCCCGATGGGGAGGGCTACGACCGCATCGACATTCCCACGATGATCATCGCCGGATGGGCCGATGGCTATCGCAACACGACCTTCCGCACGATCGAGCGCCTTAGCGCGCCCACGCGACTGCTCGCCGGCCCCTGGTCGCACGCTGCGCCCACCTCGAGCGCGCCTGGACCGCGCATCGATCACGTGCCGCAGATGGCGGCGTTCTTCGCCGACCACCTCGGCACGCCACCCGGGGCACCCGCCACGCTGCCGCAGTGGGCACTGCCGCACGCGTGGTTCTGCTGCTTCTCCCACGCCCCTGATCCCGTGCTCGACACCGTGCCGGGGGAGTGGCGCGCGGATAC
Organism: uncultured bacterium; assembly: GCA_903954205.1. Classification (GTDB taxonomy): domain Bacteria; phylum Actinomycetota; class Actinomycetes; order S36-B12; family S36-B12; genus Mxb001. The sequence continues at coordinate 749 of CAJBMR010000295.1, forward strand.
CTGGCCCTCATCACGGTCATCGACCCGCTCGGTCCCGCTCGAGGACCTCCCGACCTACGCCGTGCGTCCCGACGTCGGCATCGACGCATGGATCTCCTGCGCGGGTCACCTGCCCTACGGCCAGTCGGGCGACCAGCGAGTGGACGATGCCAAGTCGATGACCTGGGACTTCCCCGTGACCGAGCCGATCGAGATCGCCGGTCATGCACACCTGCGCACGCAAGTCACCGCGACCTGCCCGCACCCGATCCTCGCCGTCCGGCTCTGCGACGTCGGCCCTGATGGCACATCGACCCTGGTCACCCGCGGCACGCTGCTCATCGGTGCCGAGGGCGAGGTCGATGTCGAGCTGGAGGCGTCGGCGTACCGCTGGCTGCCTGGACGCACCTTGCGCGTGAGCGTCGCGGGCGCCGACTGGCCCAATGTCGTCGCACCCGGCGGCCCCGGTTTCCTCACCCTGCGCGACGCCATACTCACCCTGCCGATCTACGACCCCGATCCCGATGCACCGGTGCCCGACTTCGCCCCTGGCAATGCCGCGTCCAGCGAGGACACCGACGGCATCACGTGGCGCATCGAGCGCGACGTCGCCCGCCGTGTCACCCGCTGCGTCGTGGGGTCGAAGTCGCACTACGAGACGCCGTTCGGCTCCGCCAGCGAGCGCTACGACGGATGGGTCAGCGTCGACGAACGCACCTTCGCCCAGCACGCGCATTCCGATGTCGAGTTCACGCTGCGCTTCGATGCCACCGACACGACCGATGCCGTTAACGCGACCACGCGCTCCGTCATGGACCTCTCGACCACTGGCGACACCTACGACTTGCGCATCCACCTCACCGTGAAGGACGGTGACGAGGTGATCCGCGAGCGCACCTGGGAG
>CAJBMR010000296.1 GCA_903954205.1 uncultured bacterium
CGCGCAAGGAGTCGGCGGACGACCGCGCGTAGCCGTGCTCGTCGACGTCGAGGCCCAGATGTCCAGCCAGTCGCAGTGGATCCGTGACAACGCCGAGAGCCGCACCGTCGCGAGCGACCTCGATGCAGATACGCCGGCAGGCCAAGGCTCGCTCCGCATCGACGCAGTCGACGACCGGGACCTGTGCTCCGAGGAGGCGCGAGACCAGACGCGCCTCATCTCCGGCGAGCAGCACGCCCACGACGTCATGCCCGGATGACTGCCATGCGAGGACTTGCTCGACCGTGCGGCGGAAGCCGAGCGGATCGCTGGCGACGACCACGACAGGGTCATCACCCTCGTCCGGCACAGACTCGGCTCGCACAGGCCGGCCCGCCCCGACGCCGACGCCGCCGGGGGAGGTGACCCCGCTAGCGAGGATGACAAGTCCGCCCAGGTCAGTGGGTGTCGCAGCGACATGGAGACTCATCGACGCGACGGGCCGCTGCCGGGTCAGGACAGCGATATCGACGTCGCGTCCGAGCCTGCGCTCCATTCGAGCGAGGAGCCGCGCTGCCCCCGCACCCGAAGTCGCCGATCCCTTGACACCGCGCGTCGGCATGCGATCCCACAGGACCGGGCGACCATCCTCTGCGATGACGATCTCCGTCGTGGAGTTGCCGACATCCACGCCTGCGATGAGCGTCAACGCGCCAGCCCGCGGTCGGCGTACGCCGCAGCCGCCTCGCGCACGAGCGCCGCATTGACCGGAGCGCCCAATGATTCCAACTCATCGGCCAGCGCCATGAGCTCGGCGACCGCCGAGCGCCCAGGACGCAGCGCCTCGTAGATCGCCATCACTCGCTCGTCCGGCAGGTCGGTGAGCTCGGCCGCACGGCGGAAGTTCGCGGCCAGTTGCGGGTTGCCGTGCGTCTCCGCCACCTGAGCCTGCCGCTCAAGCGTGGCCGGATGGATGCGCACATCCTCCGCCGTGAGCGCACCCGATCGCAGCGCATCGAGGGTGATCTCATCGACCGGGCGCCCGGACTTGGCGATCGGCGTCATGGCGACTCGTCCAGCACGAGGGTCTCCGGCTCGACTCCGGCAACGCAGAATCCGCGCTCGATGGCGACCAGTGCGACGACGGCCGTGTGGTAACGCGCCTCGATCGCCTCATCGGAGTAGGGGTTGCGCTGTGGCTCGGGGGTCGAGCCCTTGGCGTGACGCCCCGCGTTGATACCCATGAGCCGGTACGCCGCACGGTCAAGGGTCGGCGCGACGCTGTAGAGCTCAAGGTTCGCCAGTGGAGTGAGGTCACGACGGTGGATGAGCGCCGTGCCCTTCGCCTGCAGCCCGATGCCGATGCCCGATCCCGACATCCGCGCGGCGGTGAGCCCGATCAGGCCGAGGTCGATGGTGTCGTTGATACGCACAATGCGCCCGACACATCCCTCCTCCTCCAGGCCTGCGAGGAGCTCGTCGAGCGCTTCGTCGACAGTCAGGCCGCACAGCGTCTGCCAGATCGCGCGACCGGTCGCGGGCGAGACGCCAATCACCACATCGCGCGGGTCGTGACTCGAGTCCGCGGGGCCCGCGACTGACAGTCGGTCGCTGCGGTGCTCCCCCTGCAGGCGGCGCCGGTCGTCGACCGAGCGCTCCTGGCGGATGCGGTCAATCTCGGCCTGGCGCTGCGGCGTCGGGGAGTAGCCCGTGCCCGGACCGGCGTAGTCGTTGGGATCGGTGACAAGGGACAGGACCCGCATGTCCTCGGTGAAGATCGCAGACGTCTGGAGATAGTCGCCCTCCACGCGTGCACGCAGCATGGCGAGAAGGCGCTCGGCCTCCTGCTCGTAGCCGCACTCGTCGAGGGCGGAGATGACGTCGAGCATCGTGATCCCCGAGTCGCGGATGAGCCGGGCAGCGCTGAGCGGCGTCATCAGGTCGGCCGACGGCACATCCTTGGAGCCGGCCGCGTCGATCGCCTCGGCCTGCCATTCGGCGGGGAAGTCGGCGAGTCCTAGCGCCGCATAGACATCGCGTGTCGCCGCCACCGCACGCTCACGCAGCCGGGCGACCTCAGCCTCATCGGCGGTGCGCAATCCGCCATCTACGCCCCAGTCGCGCTGCATCGCCAGGTAGTCGTCGATGTCCTCGGCGTTCCACTGGCTGGGTCCAAACATGTTGTCGTAGCGCTGGATAGATCCGAACCCACTGCAGATGAAGTCCGTTCCTGCGATGAAGATTGGGTGGGTGCGCGAGGTGCGGCGCACCTCTGACTCGCTCATCAGGGCGTCATTGCCCGTGCACGACTCGAGATTGCGCAGCATGACCATGAGGTTCTCGGCCATCATGCTGCGCACGCCGCCCGGCACGGACCCGGCGACAGACGCCGAGTCGATGCCGCCGTTTTGCACTCCCTGCGCCCCGATGGCGCGGGCGAGCGCAACGCACCGGGCCTCTAGGTAGAACATCGAACGGCCCTCGGCCCCACCCATGAGCGCCTCCGCGCCGCCGCCCGAGGTGACGCGCATCTTGATACCGCGGCTGGCATACGCCGAGGTGAGGAAGGCCTTGGACCAGGGCGTGTCATCGCCGTCGATGAAGATCTGCTCGGTGCCGTAAAGCGACACGGTCTCGGCGTAGGAGACCAGCCCGCGCATCCCCATCTCCAACTCGAGGGCCTCCTCGACCGAGCACTGCACGAGCAGGCCGGGGGAGCCGACGGCCGCACCGATGCTCACGGCGATGGCGTTCGACGGAGCATCAGCCAGGACTGGCACGGTGGTCTCGACCTCGCGGAAGCCGAAGGCCGCAGCTGTCGCCGCGTCGGCGGCCAGCAGGAGCGGATCGTCGGAACGGTTGGTGACATGCGCCTGGTTGCTTGGGGTGCGTCGTGCCCGGCACTTGGTCATCGCCATGACGAGCTCGGCGGGGCGGAGTATCCCCAGGGCACGCGCGAGTTTGGCGGGCGTCATACCGGATGCAAGCCTGACGACCTCGTCGCGCGGAATAGCGGGATCCACGCACATGCTCGCGAAGACTTGATCATTGATCGCCATGGCCTCTGGCGCGACCTCGAGGTCTATCCCGTGGTCGGCGATGAATCGGTCGAGAAGGTCGAAGTCCTTTCGAGAGCGGGAGTCCATCTCCACAACCACGCCGTCGGAGACCACCAGCGAGGGCTCGGGATCACCGGGCGAGTCGTAGGCCAGCAGGCCGAGCGCTGGATCAGGGACAGCGAAGCCATCCAGATTGACCCGCTGCTGATCCATGAAGCGGAAGCGGCCGATCCGATCGGTCATGTGCAAGCCTCGGCGTAGACCGCAAGCGCGGCCTGCGCACACG
>CAJBMR010000297.1 GCA_903954205.1 uncultured bacterium
ATGCGCTCACGCTCCATCTGCACGCGCGGATCAGGCACGGGCACCGCCGACATGAGTGCATGAGTGTATGGATGCAGGGGATGCGCAAAGAGCTCCTCGCGCGGGGCGTTCTCGACGATGTGGCCGAGGTACATCACGGCGACGCGCTGCGCGATCTGCCGCACGACCGCTAGGTCATGGGCGATGAAGAGGTAGGAGACACCGAAGTCCGACTGCAGATCCTGCAGAAGGTTGAGGATCTGCGCCTGGATCGATACGTCGAGCGCGGAGACGGGCTCGTCGCAGATGATGAGCTTGGGCCGCAATGCGATGGCGCGCGCGATGCCGATGCGCTGGCGCTGCCCGCCGGAGAACTCATACGGATACCGGTTGACGTGCTCGGGATTGAGCCCGACGCGGTCCATGAGCTCGCGCACGGCCTGCTTGATACCGCCCGGCGGATCGACCTTCTGGATCCGGAAGGGGGAGCCGAGGATCGCGCCGACGGTCTGCCGAGGGTTGAGCGCGTTGTAGGGGTCCTGGAAGATCATCTGCGCCTGCTGGCGCACGGGGCGCATGGCACGGCGCGAGAGTCCCGCGACGTCAGTGCCGTTGATGATCACGTGGCCGGAGGTCGGGTCGACCAGGCGCAGGATGGCGCGGCCCGTCGTCGACTTCCCGCAGCCGCTCTCCCCCACCAGGCCCAGGGTCTCGGCCCCACCGAGTTCGAAGCTCACGCCATCGACGGCCTTGATCTGCCCGATCGTGCGCGGGAAGACGCCCCGTGACTTGTGCGGGAAGTAGACGCGCAGGTCCTCGACCTTGAGCACTTCTTCGCTCACAGCGCACCTCCCGTCGCGCCAGGCTGCGCGAGGTGACAGCGCACGAGATGGTCCGTCGCGACGGTCACAAGGGCCGGCTCCTCCATCCGGCAGAGATCACCGGGCACCTCGCTCCGGCGCGAGCACCGAGGATGGAATACGCAGCCCGTGGGGAGGTTGATGAGCGAGGGCGGGTTACCCGGGATGGGGTCGAGTCGATCCACGCGGTCGGTAGCGAGGCGGGGGACGGAGGCGAGCAGCCCGTGCGTGTAGGGGTGCTGGGGCCGGTAGTAGATCTCGCTGACGGGGGCGTACTCCACCACGCGCCCGCCGTACATCACGCACACGTCATCGGCCATGTCGGCGACTACGCCCAGGTCGTGCGTGATGATGATGAGCGTGGCACCAGTCTCGCGCTGGAGCTCGGACATGAGTTCGGTGATCTGCGCCTGAACCGTGACATCGAGCGCCGTGGTCGGCTCGTCGGCGATGAGCAGGCTGGGCGAGTTGATGAGGGCCATCGCGATCATGACGCGTTGGCGCATGCCTCCAGAGAGCTGGTGGGGGTAGTTGTCGATGCGCTTGTCCGGGGAGGGGATGCCCACGCGATGGAGCGCATCGATGGCACGCCCCCTCGCCTCCGACTTGCTCACCTTGTTGTGGACGCGCACAGCCTCGGCGAGCTGATCGCCGATGCGATAGAAGGGATGCAGGCTCGACAGCGGGTCCTGGAAGATCATCGCCATCGTGGAACCACGCATCTCGCGCACCTGATCGTCGTCGAGTGCGAGCAGGTCGGTGCCATCGAGGACGATGCGACCCGAGACGTCGGCGAAGTTGCGGTTGAGCAGCCCCATGATCGCCTGCGCCGTCACGCTCTTGCCCGAGCCCGACTCGCCCACGATCGCCAAGGTGCGGCCCTTGGCGACCGAGAAGGTCGATCCGGCGACCGCCTTCACGACACCGTCCTCGGTGGGGAAGGAGACGGCGAGGTTGTCGACCTCGAGGAAGGGGGCGGTCACGCGAGCCTCACCCGGGGATCAATGACGGCGTAGAGCACGTCGACGACGAGGTTGGCGACGATGATGAAGACCGCGGTGATCAAAGTGACTCCGACGAGGATCGCCAGATCGGGATCAAGGACAGCGGATACGGCGAGGCTGCCCAACCCGGGCAGGCTGAAGATCGTCTCGAGGATGATCGCGCCGCCGAGCAGGCCGGCGAAGTCCAGGCCAGCCGCCGTGACGATGGGCGTGAGACCAGCGCGCAGGGCGTGCTTGCGTACGACGACGCGCTCCGGCAGGCCCTTGGCACGCGCGGTGCGGATGTAGTCCTCGTTGAGCGTCTCGAGCATCTGACTGCGCGTGAGTCGCGTGTAGAAGGCCGCGTACAGGACGGCGAGCACCAGCCAGGGCAGGATCATCGTCTGGAGAAAGCCGATCGGGTCTTCCCAGGGTTGGACGTACTGCGGGAAGGGCAGGATCTGCCAGCGAATGATCACGAAGTAGATGACGACGAGTCCGATGAAGAACGAAGGCAGTGAGTAGCCCACCAGGGAGGCGCCCATCATGGTCTTGTCCTGCCAGCGTCCGCGGCGCAGGGCGCTGTAAACACCCAGCGCGATACCCCCGACGAGGAAGAGGACGAAGGCGCCCAGCGCCAGGAAGATCGTCGCGGGCAGCCGATCGAGGATGAGCTGCAGAACCGGCTCGTTCTTGGTGAAGGAGTAGCCGAGGCAGGGAGCCGCGCACACGATGGCGGCCTCACCCACTCCGTAGGTGCGGCCGAAGAGGAGCCCACTGAGGAAGATCCAGTACTGCTCCCAGATCGACTTGTCGAGACCTAGTCGCGCCCGATTGAGCTCGATGGTCTGGTCCGTGCACACCTTGCCGCAGGTGAGGCGTGCGACATCGGCAGGGAGCAGGCTGAAGAGCACGAAGACGGCGAAGGTGAGGAGCAGCAGGAGCAAGATCATGGTGAGCACGCGCCTTACGACGTAGGCACCCATGACCTTCCCTCCCTTCCTCAGCTATGTGATGTGCGATGCGCGAGGTGGGGGCAGGATCCTGCCCCCACCTCGCGCATCGCACATCACATAGCTGAGGAAGGGAGGGAAGGTCATGG
>CAJBMR010000298.1 GCA_903954205.1 uncultured bacterium
CCACGCCGCCGTTGTCGAAGACCGCTCCGTCGAGCATGAGGCGGGAATCACCCCGTCGTCGCCCGCCCGACACGAGTCCGCCGACGACGGGGAGGGGGCCGTCCACGCGCGAGAACGCCGCGACGACCTCATCGACCGGAAGGGTCCACGGGTCTGCGAGGAGGAAAGCGAGTCGATCATCATCGCTGAGATCAGGGAGACCGGTGAGCGCGAGACCTCCGTGCGGAGCGGGGACGGTCGCGAGGCGGAAGCCGCGCGGACGAGCGTCCGGCAGGTGCGCAAACCACACGGAAACGGCCGGCTGCATCTCCACCGAGGTGAGATCGCCGATGACGCCGTGCGCATTCGACCCAATCACCACGCACCCGTGGGCGACCTCGTCGATAAGAGAGGCGACGTGCGCCAGTGCCCGCCCCGCGGCGAGGGGCTCTCCCGGGGCACCCACCTGGACGATGGCGAGGTGGGGTCTCGCGCCGAGATCGTCCAGGGCGACCTGCACCGCCTCGGGAACCGCCGAGTCCAGGCCTCGACGCAGCGCGGAGGAGCAGCGGGCCTCCTCTAGGCCTCCGGGCGCCATGTCCACCATCCTGACGTACCGTCAGGTCATGACAAGCCTCGCTCCCCCTGTCCCGGCAGACCTCCCCCGCACCCTGGGGGCACTGCGCGCGAGCGGCTACGAGCCCCGCACGGTCAAGGAGGAGATCCGCGCCAACCTCGTGGCGCGCCTCGCGGCAGGCGAGCCGACCTTCCCCGGCATCGTTGGCTTCGACGACACGGTCATTCCGCAGGTGGAGCGCGCACTGCTCGCCGGTCACGACATCGTGCTGCTCGGTGAGCGAGGCCAGGGCAAGACGCGTCTGATCCGCACCCTCGTGACACTGCTCGATGAGTGGATCCCCGTCGTCGACGGCTCCGAGGTCAACGACGACCCGATGGCGCCGGTGAGTGCCTACGCGCGACGCGTCGTCACCGAGCGCGGCGATGACACGTCTGTCACGTGGCGCCACCGCAGCGAGCGCTACGGCGAGAAGCTCGCCACGCCCGACACCTCGGTGGGCGATCTCGTGGGCGATGTCGACCCGGTCAAGGTGGCCGAGGGACGCATGCTGGGCGATCCCGAGACCATTCACTTCGGGCTCGTGCCCCGCACCAACCGCGGCATCTTCGCGATCAACGAGCTCCCCGACCTCGCCGAGCGCATCCAGGTGGCGCTGCTCAACGTGCTCGAGGAGCGCGACATCCAGGTGCGCGGCTACACCCTGCGCCTGCCGCTGGACCTGCTCGTCGTGGCGAGTGCCAATCCCGAGGACTACACCAATCGCGGGCGCATCATCACGCCGATGAAGGATCGCTTCGGCGCAGAGATCACGACCCATTACCCCTACGACGTACAGCATGAGATCAGCCTCATCGCCCAGGAGGCGGATCTTGTCGCCATCGTGCCGCTGCACCTGCTCGAGGTCATCGCGCGCTTCACCCGGCTCGTGCGCGAGTCCGGCGCCGTAGACCAGCGCAGCGGTGTCTCGGCGCGCTTCGCGATCGCCGCCGCCGAGGCGCTTGCCGGTGCGGCTTTGCGCCGCGCCGCCATCACCGCCGACGAGCCGGTCGCGCGCGTGGGCGATCTCGCCGGAGTCGTCCCTACCCTGCGCGGCAAGGTGGAGTTCGAGGTGAGCGAGGAGGGGCGCGAGGAAGAGGTGCTGCAGCACCTCGCGCGCAAGGCAGTCGCCGAGACGTACCGTCGGCACCTCGGCGGGGTCGATCTCACGCCACTCGTCACGCTCCTCGACGAGGGCGGCACGATCGAGGCCGGCGACCTCGTCACCGCGACCGGGCTGCTCAACGCTGCGGGCGCGTGGGAGGGACTCGGGCGCCTCATAGCCGCGACCGAGGGACCCGACGCGGAGCCGACCGCGGGCATCACGGCAGCGTGCGTCGAGTTTGCCCTCGAGGGCCTGTGGCTCACCCGGCGCATCGACAAGGA
>CAJBMR010000299.1 GCA_903954205.1 uncultured bacterium
CAACTGCGCGAGCAGCGCGGCACCGAAGGCCGCGATGCCCTGTGGGCGCACCCGGATCTCCTTCCCGACGCCGACGACCTCGCCGATCCCAGCACCTTCCTCGCGGGCGAGCCCTGGGAGGGCTTCACCGCCGATGACGCCTGATCCCCTGCATCTCGACGCTGTGCGCGTGCTGAGCGACTGGTCGGCACCGACTCCCGCTCAGGACATGGTGCGACTGGACTACCTCTCCTTCCTCGATGCGCATCCGGACGCCATGACACGTGGCAATCGAGTCGGTCACCTCACCGGCAGTGCACTCGTCGTCGACACAGAGCGCGAGGCGGTGCTCCTCACGTTGCACCCCCTCGTCGGTCGTTGGCTGCAGCTCGGCGGTCACGTCGAGACCAGCGATGCCACGCTCGTCGACGCCGCACGTCGCGAGTCGATCGAAGAAGGAGGAATCGATCCAGTCGACATCGACGCACAGCCGCTGCGCCTGGACCGTCATCGCGTGCGCTGCCGCGACGGCCGCGGCGGCGAGGACCTCCTCGACCACCTCGACGTGCAGTTCCTCGTCCTCACCCCTCCCGGCAGCGTCGAGCAACGCTCAAGCGAATCCCTCGACCTGCGCTGGTGGCCGTGGTCGACGCTGCCCGACGGCACCGACGACTCGGTCCGTGCGCTCGTCCAGGAAGCCCGTAGCCGCCTAGGTGCCTAGAGTCCGGGCGCCGGAGGACCGTCCCCATTTTTGATCCACAGGGGGTGGATGACATCCGCCCACGTCAGGGGCGCTCGCCCAAAAGACGCAGGACGAAATCCCCAGGGTGGTCCACCGACTCTCCCCAGGGTTCGGCCCTGTCATCCCCAAGTCATCCCCAGATCTGCCCACAGGCGACGTTGACGGGCCCTGGCAGGCGCCCTACGTTCTCCCGCGCAGCCCCCGGGATAACGGGCCACGCGCGCGAGGGGAAGTCGCACGCGGCTAAGCGACCCGGGGGCTTCCCAATGGGCCACCGGGGCCATGACTCCCAATGATGACCGCTCAAAATCGCCCTATTTCGGGCAATTTGCCCACGACACGGGTGGTAAGCCTCGGGTCGGTCCCCCCTTGGGGTGCTTGGCTGCCCTAGGGTGGCGACGCCGCCCCTAAGGGGCAGGTCCCCGCCAGGGGACCGGTGAGGCACCGCCTCACAGGAACGAGACGAGGAGGACGGCCCATGGCCGAGTCGTACACGGGTGAGGCGTACTGCGTGAAGTGCAAGGAGAAGCGCGAGTTCACCGGCAACGTCGAGGAGACCAACGGTCGACGTTTCGCCAAGGGCATCTGCCCGGTCTGCGGCACCAAGGTGACCCGCATCCTGGGCAAGGCCTGACAAGTCCGCTAGGGGCGGCCTGGCCGTCCCGACGGGCTTCACCGCCGATGGATCGTCGTGACTAACGATCCATCCGCCTACGAAAACGTCATCGACGGCGTCGACAGCCCTGGGCTTGTCGGCGCCGTCGAGCGTCTCGTGGCCATCCCCTCCCTCGGAGGAAGCGACGCCGAGATCGATATCCAAGATGACGTCGCCCGCGAGTGGACATCCCTGGGCCTGGACGTCACCGCCTGGGACATCGATGTGGCCGCCCTCTCAGCAGAGCCGGATTTCCCCGGCATGGAGGTTCATCGCTCCTCTGCACGCGGGGTCGTCGCCCGCATCCCGGGCACCGGCGAAGGGCCCACGCTCCTTCTTCTCGGCCATACCGATGTCGTGCCACCCGGTGATCTCGGCGCCTGGCCCAGCGATCCCTTCCGCCCCGAGGTACGCGGTGACCGACTGATCGGTCGTGGCGCCTGCGACATGAAGGCCGGCACCGCCTCAATCACCTACGCCGCGCGCAGCCTGCTCGCGAGCGGCACGCGCCTGCGCGGCGATGTCGTGCTCGCCGCGGTCTCCGGCGAGGAGGACGGCGGCCTCGGCACCTACGCCATGCTCAGACAGGGCATCACGGCGGATGCCTGCGTCTTGCCCGAACCCACGAGCCTCGATCTGGTCCCTGCCAACGGTGGTGCCCTCACCTTCCGCCTGCGCATTCGCGGTCGCGCCACCCACGCGTCCCGGCGCACCGAGGGCGTGAGCGCCGTCGAGAAGTTGCTCCCCGTGCTCGACGAGCTGCGCCGACTCGAGGCGCGGCGCAACGAGTCGGTCGATCCGCTGATGCAGCGCTGGCCGGTCGCCTACCCGCTCTCCATCGGGACCGTCCACTCCGGCGACTGGGCCTCGACGGTCCCTGACCTGCTCGTCGCCGAGGGGCGCCTCGGCGTCGCACTTGGCGAGACCCCCGCACAGGCCCGCGCGGATCTCGAGGGCGCGCTGGCCAGCCTCTGCGACCAGGATCCGTGGTTCGTCGAGCACCCGGTGGAGGTCGAATGGTGGGGCGGGCAGTTCGCCTCGGGGCAAACCGACCCCGGACATCCCCTGGTGCGCGATCTCGGAGAGGTCGCGACCGGGATTCTCGGCACGCGACCCGAGGTGTACGCCGCGCCGTACGGATCAGACCTGCGCCTGCTCGTCGGCGCGGGCATCCCCACGGTCCACTTCGGACCGGGTGAGAGTGCTGCCGCGCACGCGCCCGCTGAGTGGGTCGACCTGCGCGAGACGCTTGCCTGCGCCCGGATCCTCGCGGCGTACGCCGTGCGCTTCTGCGGCACATCCGCCTGACCCTGCGCTCACCGACGGCGCCACCGGCAGGCTGTGGACGATGCACATCAGCGCGTTGCCGATCATGCGACGCTCCGGTCATGCCCGCACGCGACTCCTCCCTGCCCTCGCGCCCCTGGACGCGCGACGACGTGCCGCTCGTCTGGCGATCCGACACGTGCGTCGAGATCGGGTGGCCGCCTCGCCAGATTCGCGTGGATGGCGTGGACCACGCGCACATCCGATGGCTGCTCGCTCTCGGCGGCGAGCGCGCACTCGCCGCGGCGCTGACCCTCGGCACCGGGCAGGGCCTCAGCTCCGCCCTCATGCGTCGACTCCTGAGCGCTGGCGTGTGGGCAGGCCTCGTGGACGACGCATCCGCTCTCCCCGATTCACTGCGCGACATCCCGGTGCACATGCGCGACCTCGTCTCCCCCGATGTCACCGCCGCCCGCCACCTCCATGGTGCGACCGCACGTGCGCGTGACGTGATCGACCGACGACGCTCCGCGGAGGTGGCCGTCCAGGGAGACGGGCCGGTGGCGGACGCTGTCGCCCTCGTCCTCACCTGCGCCGGCGTCGCCAATGTCGTGCGCGACCAGGCACTGCACTCCGCCTCGAAGCGGCATCGTCGCGGGGCTCGGGACCGTGCCTGCCACGTGCTGTGCGATGTCGCGCACCCTGATGCCGCTGCTGATCAGGACGCTATGGCGCTGGACATCCCGCACCTTGCCGTGGCGGCCACCGGTGCGCGCGCAGTCATCGGTCCGCTCGTCATCCCCGGGCGCACCTCCTGTCTGCGATGCCGGGACCTGCATCTGGCTGACGCGGATCCGTCATGGCCCCGCGCCGCAGTGCAGTGGTCCGCGCGCAAGCCCGGGCCTGTCGCCGCGGGACTCGCTCACCTGTCGGGAGCCTGGGCGGCACTTCAGGTGCTCGCCGTCGTAGATGCAGGCCCGGCGCAGGTGCACGTGCCCGTCATGGACGGTGCCTTCATCGTCGGCCTCCCCGATGCGAGCTTCACGCTGGAGCCGCGGCCGCCTCACCCGCTGTGCGGGTGCCTGTGGCCGGAGACGGGCAGCGGCAAGGCGCCGCGCGCGAAGTTGGCGGGGGCCTAGGGAGTCTCCGCAGAGGCCTCACGCGCCTCCGCGAGCAGGGCGAGCAGGAGGTCTCCGTAGCGATCGATCTTGTCGGGGCCGATGCCACTGATCGCAAGCAACTCATCCGTGTCGCGTGGCAGTGCCTCCGCAAGTGCCTCCATGGTGGCGTCGGTGAAGATGACATAGGCCGGCACCTCACGCTCGCGTGCGCGCTCGAGACGCCACGTGCGCAAGAGATCGACCGTCACCTCGCTCGCTGTCGGCGGACACGTGCGACAGCGCATGCGTGCACGCTCCGCACCGGTGACGAGGCTTCGCCCACATGAGCGACAAGACGCTGGCTCACGTCGCGTCGCGGGCCGGCTGCCACGGCCTCGGCGCACACTGGACCGAGGTGCGACCCCATCGCCACCGGATTCAGCGGCCAGGGCGTCGAGGAACCGGCTGGGCTGCCGCGTGGCCCTGCCGCCGGGCTGGCGCGACCGCGACCACGTAAGGAGGAGATGCCGGCGCGCGCGCGTGACAGCGACGTAGAAGAGGCGGCGCTCCTCGGCGAGGGCCTCGGGTGACACGGACTGCGCGTGCGGGATGGAGCCCTCGGCGCAACCGGCGACGACCACAGCCTCCCACTCCAGGCCCTTGGCCGCATGGATCGTGGCGAGTGTGACTCCGCGGGCTACCGGCGCGTGCTGCGCGGCGGCCCGCCTATCCAGCTCGGCGACGAGACTCGTGAGATCCCCGCCCTCTGTCCCGTGCGCGCTCGCCAGATCGACGATCGATGCCAGCGACTCCCAGCGCTCGCGCACGGCTCCGGTCGTGCGAGGAGCCTCCGCACTCCACCCCATGGCGCTCAGGACGGATGCCACCTGCTCGGTCAGTGCGCTGCCCTCACCCTCACCGCTGCGAGCCGCACCCCGCAGCCTGGTGAGGGCCTCACGCACCTCGCGGCGCTCGAAGAAGCGCTCGCCACCGCGGAGCACCAGCGGGATGCCGAGCGCTGACAGCGACTCCTCGAAGGCGGGCATGAGCGCGTTGATCCGCACAAGGATCGCGATGCCCTCGGGCGGGACTCCCTCGCCGATGAGGCCTGCGATGTGGGAGGCG
>CAJBMR010000300.1 GCA_903954205.1 uncultured bacterium
CGAACGCAGTCCCGCGACAAGACGTGCCGTGACCTCGGGCCGGACCGAGAGCTCGACCAAGCCTGACGGCTTGCCCAGGACGTGGTCGATGCGCACATCCTCAAGGTTGACATCGAGGTCGCCGGCCGCGACGAAGAGCCTGCCGAGCTCGCCGGGCTCGTCGCGAATGATGACGGGGACAAGGTCGTACGCCGTAGCCGCAGAGCCGTGCTTGCCGGGGATTCGCTGGCGTCCCTCGATGCCGCGTTCGAGTACCTCTGCGACATCGCCCTGCTCTCGCAGGCGGGTGATCACGTGGTCCAGGTCCCGCGAGTAGGCCTCGAGCACCCCCACCACCGACTCTGCGTTGGCACCGAGGATGGCCCGCCACAGGTCGGGGTCGGACCCCGCGATGCGCGTCATATCGCGCAGTCCCTGACCCGAGACCGCTACGGCGTCCGGGTCGGCGTCGAGGAGTCGTGCCGCCAGAAGGGAGGAGAGGACCTGGGGGGCATGTGAAGTCAGCGCCACAGCACGGTCATGGTCCTGAGGGGTCATGACGACCGGCACGGCTCCACACGTGATGGCGAGGTCGCGGATCTCCTCCACGCGATGGGGATCGCTCTGCGGCAGCGGGGCGACGACCCACACCCGGTCGTCGAAGAGGTCGTGCCGGGCCGATCCCGCCCCTGCGGTCTCTCGGCCCGCCATGGGATGCCCCCCGACCACGCGAGCGGCATCGGCACCCGCCGTCACCGCAGCCGCGAGCGGCTCCGCCTTGACCGAGGTGACATCCGTGATGGTCGCATTCGGCAACGCGGTTGCGCGCGCCATCGCTGCACCGGCATCAGCCGGTGGCACCGCGACAACGACAAGCCGCGGATCACCTGCACCGGCGTGCCACGGCTCCCCCGCTCCACGCCCCACAGCTTCGGCCAGGGCTCCCGGGTCTGTGTCATCAAGCCACACCTGCACCCCTGCTCGGCGCAGCGCAAGACCCACGGAGGCTCCGAGGAGTCCGCTGCCGATCACGAGCACCGGGCCGGCGACGGGCACGGTCATGTCGCAAGGTCCTGGCGGAGCACTTCAGCTCCGCGCAGGTAGACATGCTGGATCTGCGCACGAGGCACATCCACCTCTGCATGCGCCAACACCCGCACCACGCGCTGCAGTGCACCGTGGACGTCGAGTTCCTGCGCGCAGATGAGGGGTACGTCCTGCAGCCCCAGTGACCGTGCTGCCGCCGCAGGAAAGGCGGAATGCAGGTCGGGGGTCGAGGTGAAGAGGACGCTTACGAGCGCATCGGCGGTGATTTCATTGCGCGAGAGCATCTGCGCGAAGAGTTCGGAGACGGCCTCGGCCATCTCCGCTGCATCATCCTCCTGGAGCATCGTTGCTCCGCGGATTCCCCTCATGGGCATGAGGTCACCCTAGTGACTAGAGGCCCGCCGCGGTGTAGAGGCTGCCGAGTTCCGGGCCGGACACCACGCGCGTGCGCCCGGGGCGGAGTTGCCCTAGACGAATCGGTCCGACCTGAGTGCGCACAAGCTCCTCGACCGGATGCCCCACCGCCTGGAGAAGGCGGCGCACGATGTGGTTGCGGCCCTCATGCAACACGACCTCGACGAGTGCCTTATTGGGTGTGGCCTCGAGGATCGCGAAGGAATCCACCGAAGCCGGGCCGTCGTCGAGTTCCACCCCCGCGCGCAACTGCCTTCCCACATCTCGGGGGATGGGCCCGGGGACAAGCGCGACGTAGGTCTTTGCCACCCCATGCGACGGGTGTGCCAGGTTTTGGGCCAGGACTCCGTCGTTGGTGAGCAAGAGCAAACCCTCGGTGTCCGAGTCGAGGCGGCCCACGTGGAAGAGCCGCTCGGTGCGCTCCGTGACGTAGTCGCCCACGCACGGACGGCCGAGGTCATCCACCATCGCGGTCACGACACCACGCGGCTTGTTGAGTGCGAGAACGACCGTGTCCGGGGCCGTGGGCACTCGCTCTCCATCGACGCGCACGACGGCGCGAAGCGGATCGACACGCAGACCCTGCTCGCGGACGATGCGCCCATCTACCTCCACCCGGCCCTGCGCAATGAGTTCCTCACAGGCCCGTCGGCTGCCGATCCCCGCTGCCGCAAGGACCTTCTGCAGGCGTACGCCGTCGTCAGCCACTACTCCCCCGCAGCAACCGCGTCGATGACTGCCTCGAGCTCCGCGAGGTCCGGCAGGTGCTCTGCGAGATCCGGCAGGTCTTCCAGTGAGGCGATGCCCATGCGCTCCAGGAAGTACGGCGTGGTGCGGAAGAGGATGGCCTGGCTCGAGGGATCCGTGCCCGCCTCCTCGATGAGTCCGCGCGACTGCAGAGTGCG